>NZ_AEWE02000012.1:96231-96977 GCF_000190455.2 Pseudomonas sp. TJI-51 | reverse complement strand
CCACATGGCCGCCGCGGCGGTGCAGCTCGAAACGGGTCTGGGGGGCCAGTTCCCGCGCCGTCGGCAAGCTGTGGCTGGACACGAACGGGTCGTCACTGGACTGAATGATCAGCGTTGGCGTGCGGTTCTGGCCAAGAAAGAAGTGGCTCGACGAGCGGCGATAGTAGTCGTGTACATCGCGAAAACCGTTCAAGGGTGCCGTGACCTTGCCGTCGAACTCCCAGAACGTGCGCAAGTTACTCAGCTGGCCCAGGCGGTCGAGTTCGGCCAACCGGTCATGCTGGCCCTGGGCATGGAAGTGCCGCTGCTTGAGTTGTACATACGCCAGCATTTCGCGCATGAAGTGCGCCTGGTACACCTTGGAAAATCCCTGGCCGATGCGGTCTGCGCAGTGGTCCAGACGAAACGGTACCGAGACCGCTACCGCAGCCTCCAGCTGGCTGGCGACGCCGCTTTCACCCAGGTATTTCAACAACACATTGCCGCCCAGCGAATAACCCACCGCATACAGCGGTGCCAGTGGGCGCTGGGCGCGCAGGTGGCCGATGATCTCCGCCAGGTCTTCGCTGGCGCCGGAGTGATAGCTTCGGGGCAACAGGTTGGGTTCGCCCGAGCAGCCGCGCCAGTTCACCGCCACGCTGGCCCAGCCCCGCGCTTGCAGGGTTTGCTGCAAGCCCTTCACATAGGGTGAGTCAGAGGAACCGGTCAGCCCGTGCAACACCAGTACCAGCGGCGCCTGCGGCTGG
>NZ_AEWE02000012.1:94104-96204 GCF_000190455.2 Pseudomonas sp. TJI-51 | reverse complement strand
GTCGCCATCAGCCAGCCACAGGCGCTCGCGGTTGCGCGCAAGCGCTGGCAGCTTGCGCCACAGGGGGCCCCACAATGTTTGCAGATGCGGGTTGGACAGGCCGATGGCCGGACGGAAAGGGGCGCTGAAGCTAGGCATGCTGGGCGACTCGTGATGTGCCGGCCTAGAGTGCCACGAAACAGCGCCTTTGTACCTGCGCTATTGGTCGAGCGCGGTCGGTTTGGGTAATGGCAATTGCTCGGTAACCGGGCCGCTGGTGACGAATACCTGTGGGGCCTGCAACCAGACTTGCGCCGCTTCACGCAGGTTGGCAGGCGTAAGCGCCGACAGTCTAGCGAGGAAGGTGCCCAGGTGGTCTGGCGCCAAGCCCTGGTGGCTGTAGGTGGCCAAGGCCTGGGCCATTCTCGCGCGGTCTGCCAGGCTGTCGTGCAGTTTACCGGCGATCTGGTTCACCGCCATGTCGCATTCGGCCTGGCTGGGGCCGTGTTCACGCAGGCATGCCAGAATCGCCGACACCAGCGCGCCAGAGGCATCCCGGTACTGGGGGGCGATATCCCAGTGGATCTGCAACTGGCTGGCGGCATCCAGCGGCCTCAGGTCGCAGGAGATGGCGTAGGTGAGGTTGCGCAGGGTGCGCAATTCCTGGGTAAGGCGCGACTCGTAGCTACTGCCCAGGATTGCGTTGAGCAGATACAGGGCCGGGAACACCGGATCCTGGGCCGATACGTTCGTTGCAAGGGTGAGCGTTGCCTGGGTGGTACTGCTGGCCGCAGCGAGATTCAGGTCCAATGCCTGGTAGTCGGGAACCGATGGCGTGCGTTGCGCCGCCCAGCCTTGCGGCAGGGCCCGAACCAGGTCGTCGACAAGCTGCCGTGCTTCCTCGCGGGTCAGGTTGCCCACCAGGCCGATGTCGAGGTTGTTGGCCGAATACGCCTGTTGGTGGAACGCCCGGATCTGGTCATCGCCAATGCTGGCGATAGTCTGCGCTGTCAGGGTGGCCGCGTAGGGGTGGCCGCTGAAGATATGCGCGGTGGCCGCCTTGGTAATCCACAGCAGCGGATGGTTGCCATACCTGGCTTGGCTGAATACGAGCCGTTCGCCGATTTTGGCCACATCGCCCCCGCGCAATGCCGGGCGGGCCAGCATCTCGGTCAGCAGTTGCATCGCGCTGTCGCGCAGTGCCGGCAGGCTCAGGGCGCGCAGGGTGACAAGGGCGCTGTCGTCGCTGATCCTCCTGCCCAGGATGGCGCCGAAACCGGCCATATCCTCGGCGAACCGCGTGGCGTCGAGTTGCCCGGTGCCTTGGTCGAGGCTGTACAGCACAAGTGCCGCAAGCCCAGGTTGGGCGCCGTCGAGTACGCTGCCTGCGCGAAAGCGTAATGCCAGGTCGAACATGGGCCGGTCATGGCGTGCGAGGAAGCTGACGCGGGTGCCTTCTGCCGTTCGCCAGTGCTCAGGGTGGGCCTGCAGGTCTGGAATGTGGCCAAGGTCGATACCCTGTGCCGAGTGCAGGTTGGCCATGGCCGCCCAGGCGGTGTCGTCAGCCGGGCCGTTGCACGTCAGCGGCAAGGGGGCCGGGGAGGGTACCTGGATCATGCTGTTGCTCCTGGCTGAAGGTAGCTGGTGGTCAACCGTTCGCGCCCCAGGTAGGCAAGTGCCACTTGCTGCACCTGTTGGCTGTCGAGGTCGCGGATGATCTGGATGTCTTGGTCCACGGCCGCGACGGCGATGCCGGCAGCGGCGGCCTCGCCGATTCGCTCGGCTTGGGCCACCTGGCTGTCAGTGAACAGGCGGCGGGCAAGCATGCGCAATTTCGCGCGTTCAAGCTCAGCAGTGGGCACCGCAGTGTTGCGCAGTGCTTCGAGGTGCTGGCAAACAGCGTGTGCAGCCTGTTCTGGCGTGCTGTTCATGCTGTTCACGTACGCTGACAGGGTCAGCAGCGTGTCACCCTGCAACAAGGGCTGATAGGTAATGCTGATGCCGGTGAGCAGGCGTTTGTCGCGCACCAGGTCACTGTAGAGCCTGGCGCTGAACCCCTCGGCCAGCACCTCGCGGATCAACTCGAGGGCAGGGGCGGTGGCTGCATCCGCTGCGGTAGCC
>NZ_AEWE02000012.1:89428-93936 GCF_000190455.2 Pseudomonas sp. TJI-51 | reverse complement strand
GGTCGATGCCGCCAACCACCACCAGCGTGGCGTTGTTGGGCCGGTACCAGGTTGCATACCAGGTTCGCAGCGTTTCCAGTCCAATATCGGCAAGGTCGGCCAGGGAACCGAAGCTCGGTTGCCCATAGGCATTGCCGCCATGGGCCAGCGCCAGGTGAAGGTCGTAAGCCTGTTGGTCTGGGTGGTTGTCGAACTTGAGGCGCCTTTCGTCCTCGACGGCTTTCTTTTCCCGGTCCAGTTCTGCCTGGCCGAAGGTCGCGCTGTTCATGGCATCGGCCATGATCTCCAACGCGACTGACAGGCGAGCGACCGGCAGCGTTATCTCATACGCCGTCGCCTCTTCATGGGTGCTGGCATTGGCGTTGCCGCCCAGGCGGGCGATCACTCGCGAGTATTGGCCGGCGGCAAGTTTGCTGCTGCCTTCGAAAATCAGGTGTTCCAGGAGGTGGGACAGGTTGCTGTGGCCCGCGGGCTCATGGCTGGAACCCACGTGATACCAGAGTTGCACGGCGGCCAGCTGGCTGGTGTGGTCTGGCCGCAGGTAGACGGACAAACCGTTGTTCAGGGTGAAGTGCTGCAGTGGCAAGGGGGCGGCTGAAGCCACAGATGCCAGTCCTGCCGAGACCTGGTCGAGGGTGACGGGCGCAGGTGAAGTCATCGCTGAAGTGCTCCGGTTGTGTGAACCGCAACAGCTTCAGCGAAATGGCACCCTAGGCAGCGCTACATAGTTAGCCCCGCTGCCACAGCGCGTAATACACCTGGCCGGTTTTTTTCTCGCGATGCAGGCGCCAGTTGCCGGGCAGTTGCAGGGCCGACGGCGCGGCTTCGCTCTCGGTGTAGACCCAGGCTTGCTCGCTGAGCCACTGGTGCTGCTCCAGCAGGTTGCAGGTGTTGGCCAGCAGGTCCTGGTGGAATGGCGGGTCGAGGAACACCACGTCGAACTGCTGCTTGGCCGGGTGCTGCAAGTAGCGCAGGGCATCGGTTTGCAGGATTTGCCCGCGCGGGCAGCGGAGGATTTCCAGGTTGTTTTTCAGGTTGGCGATGGCCGCCGGGTTGCTGTCCAGTGCCACGGCGTCTTCGGCGCCGCGGGACAGGGCTTCGAGCACGAGGGCGCCACTGCCGGTGAAGGCGTCCAGTACCCGAGCGCCCTCGATGTAGGGCGCCAGCCAGTTGAAGACAGTTTCGCGCACACGGTCGGGCGTTGGCCGCAGGCCTTCACCATCCGGCACCGCCAGGCGACGGCTGCGCCACTCGCCGGCGATGATGCGCAGGTGGCCCTGGCCCTTGCTTTGCCCGGTTTGCGGGCGGGCGGGAGGGGTGGATCTTGGCATTAGTGCTCCGGTACCCCGAGCGGCTGCTCGGAGGGCTTGTCAGTGGGTGCTGGCAGCGGTTTCTGTGGCACTTTCGGGCCAACGGTGACGATCACCAGTTTATCGGCTGACAGGTGTTTGTTCATGGCGGCCTTGACCTGCTCGACAGTGAGGGCCTGGGACTGCTGCATGAAGTCCTCCAGCCAGGTCAGCGGCAAGTTGTAGAAGCCGATGGCGCCCAGCTGGCCGACGATGCTGGCATTGCTGGCATTGGACAACGGGAAGCTGCCGGCCAGTTCGCGCTTGGCATCGTCCAGCTCCTGCTGGGTGGGGCCGGTCTTGAGGTAATCGGCGAGAATGCCCTGCACCAGCTTGAGCGTGCCCTCGCTGAGTTCGGCACGGGTTTGCAGGTGGATCATGAACGGGCCGCGCACCTGCATCGGGCTGAATACCGAGTAAACGCCGTACGTCAGGCCGCGTTTTTCCCGCACTTCGCTCATCAGCCGGGTACCGAAAGCACCGCCGCCGAGGATCTGGTTACCCAGCGACAGTGCAGGCCAGTCCGGGTCCTGGCGGTCGATGCCAAGCTCGGCCAGCATCAGGTGGGTCTGCTTGGACGGGAAATCGATGTGGGTCAGGCCGGGCTTGGCTTCGGCCGGCTGCGCCGGCGCGGGCAGCGCCGGGCCTTTGGGTAGCCCGGCGGACACCTGGGCGGCGATGGCTTCGGCTTCGGTGCGGCTGAGGTCGCCGACCAGGGCGATCACGGCGTTGCCACCGGTGTAGGCCTTGGCATGGAAGGCGCGCAGTTGGGCCAGGCCGATGCCGTTGATGCTTTCGGCAGTGCCATCGCTGGGGTGGGCGTAGGGGTGGTCGCCATAGAGGTTGGTGAACAGCGCTTTGCCAGCGATTTTGCCAGGGTTCTGCTTCTCGTACTCGAAGCCGGCCAGCATCTGGTTCTTGATGCGCTTGAGCGCGTCTTCAGGGAAGCTCGGCTTGCCGGCGACCTCGGTGAACAGCTTGAGCGCCGGCTCGCGCTTGTCCTTGGCGCTGAGGCTGCGCAGCGAGGCCACGGCCATGTCACGGTAGGAGCCGTTGCCAAAGTCTGCACCCAGGCTCTCGAAGCCTTCGGCGATGGCGGTCACGTCCTTGCCGGCCACGCCTTCGTTGAGCATGGCGTTGGTCAATGCAGCCAGGCCTGGCGTGCCGCCGTCCTGGCTGCTGCCGGCGGCAAAGGTTACGCGCAGGTCGAACATCGGCAGCTCGCGCGCCTCGACGAACAGCACCCGTGCCCCTTCGGCGGTGTTCCAGTGCTGGATGTTCAGCTGGCGCCGGCTCGGCGCCTTGCCGTCCAGCTCGGCCAGCGACTGCAGGGTGTTGGCCGGCCGGGCCGCGGTGTTGTCGGCTTTGGCGGCGTTGTCGGCCAGGGCCGGGGCAGCCAGCACCGCTGCCAGCGCCAGGGCGCGGATACCGGTGGCCAACAGGGTTGGGCGTGGTGCGCGACGATCACTCATGAGCGGACTCCTCGGGCAGTACATGGGCAACGCTCAGGCGTTCGCGGGTGAAATAGGTGCGCGCGGCGTTCTGGATGTCCTGCGGGGTAACGCGCTTGAGCTCGTCCAGTTCGCTGTCAATCAGCTTCCAGGACAGGCCGACGGTTTCCAGTTGGCCGATGGTGGTGGCCTGGCTGCTGATGGAGTCGCGGTCATAGACCAGGCCGGCGATAACCTGGGCGCGTACGCGCTCCAGTTCTTCGGCGCTGGGCGGGGTGGTCTTGAGTTCGTCGAGCAGTTGCCACACGCCCTTCTCGACGTCGGCCAGGGTTTTCTGCTTCTGAACGTTCGGCGTGGCCGAAATCAGGAACAGGCTGTCGCCACGGGTAAAGGCGTTGTAGCTGGATGAAGCACCGGCCACCAGCTCCTGGCCACGCTCCAGGCGCGCCGGCATGCGGGCGCTGTAGCCGCCGTCGAGCAGCGCCGAGATCAGGCGCAGGGCGTGTACGGTGCGGGGGTCCTTGGCCGTGGCCAGGCCGGGCACGTTGAACCCGTAGATCAGGCTCGGCAGTTGCGTGCGCACGTGCAGGGTCAGCTGGCGCTGGCCGGGTTCTGCGAGCTCAAGTGGCAGCTTGGCCGGTGGCACGGTGCGCTTCGGGATGCTGCCGAAGTACTTCTGGGCCAGGCCTTTGACCTCGTCGGGGGTGACATCGCCGACCACCACCAAGGTGGCATTGTTGGGGGCATACCAGGACTCGTACCAGTGGCGCAGTTCCTCGACCTTCATGCGCTCCAGGTCGGCCATCCAGCCGATGGTCGGGGTATGGTAGCCGCTGGCAGGGTAGGCCATGGCGCGGAACAGCTCGAAGGCCTTTGCAGTGGGCTGATCGTCGGTACGCAGGCGGCGCTCTTCCTTGATGACCTCGATTTCCTTGCTGAATTCGTCGGCTGGCAGGCGCAGGCTGGCCAGGCGGTCGGCCTCCAGTTCCAGGGCTACGGGCAGGCGGTCACGCGCCAGCACCTGGTAGTAGGCGGTGTAGTCGTCGCTGGTGAAGGCGTTCTCTTCGGCGCCCAGGTCGCGCAGCACGCGTGAAGCTTCGCCGGGGCCGAGCTTGGCGCTCCCCTTGAACATCATGTGCTCCAGGGCGTGCGACAGGCCGGTCTGGCCCGGGGTTTCGTAGCTGGAACCGACCTTGTACCAGATCTGCGAGACCACCACCGGGGCGCGGTGGTCTTCGCGCACCACGACCTTGAGGCCGTTGTCGAGGATGAATTCGTGGGTGGGTTGCACATCGGCGGCGAAGGCCGCGAGCGGCAGGCAGAGCGTGCCGAGCAACAGGCCAGCGGCGCGGCGGGCTAGAGCATTCATACGGTGTTTAACCTGTTCGGCGGCCCGCTGGGTTTAGCGTCGACGGGCCAGGAGGTGCTAGGATACTGATCCGGTTGCCTGGCGACCATGCCTGTCGCCGTTCTGGCCCACAGGACACTAAGACAAAACATTGCGCATGAACCAGCCGGCTTCAAGATAGTCTGTTCTGCGTAGAGAGAATTCCCGATCCGCCGTAGCTGGCGCATCGCTACCCTGAGATAGCCGTCTTCCATGTTTGGTTCCAACGACGACAAGAAAGCGCCGGCCGAGGCTGGTGAAAAGAAAGGCCTGTTCAGCTGGTTTCGCAAGAAGCCGCAACAACCTGTGGACGCTGGCGTT
>NZ_AEWE02000012.1:69918-89411 GCF_000190455.2 Pseudomonas sp. TJI-51 | reverse complement strand
CCCCCGCTGTCGAGCACCCTGTAGCCGCTCCGGTCGAGGCCCCCGCTGCTGAAGCGCCGCAGCCTGAGGCGCCCGCGCCTGCCCCGGCAGCCGAAGCGCCGGCGCCGGTCGCTGTGCAGCCGTCGCCGGCCGCTGAACCCGAGCCGCTGGTTTCCCCGCCGCCGGTAGCGCCCGCGCCGCAACCCGTTGCCCCTGCGCCGGTCAGCAACCTGGTACTGCCGGTGGCCGAAGAGCCGGTAGCGCTGGTGCCGGACCTGGAACCCAAGGCGCCACCGGCGATCCCCGAGCGCCCTGCACCTGAGGTGGTTGCCCCGCCGGCCGTGGCTGCCACAGCCGTCGAGGTCGCGCCAGAGCCAGCGGCAGCGCCGGCCGAACAGGCCAAGCCTGGCTTCTTTGCCCGCCTCAAGCAGGGCCTGTCGAAGACCAGTGCCTCCATTGGCGAGGGGATGGCCAGCCTGTTCCTGGGCAAGAAAGTCATCGACGACGACTTGCTCGACGAGATCGAAACGCGCCTGCTGACCGCCGACGTGGGCGTGGAAGCCACGTCGACCATCGTCCAGAACCTGACCCAGAAAGTCGCCCGCAAGCAACTGGCCGATGCCGACGCCCTGTACAAGTCGCTGCAGGAAGAGCTGGCGGCATTGCTGCGTCCGGTCGAGCAGCCACTGAAAGTGCAGGCGCAGAACAAGCCCTACGTGATCCTGGTGGTAGGCGTGAACGGCGCCGGCAAGACCACCACCATCGGCAAACTGGCGAAAAAACTGCAACAGGAAGGCAAGAAGGTGATGCTGGCCGCCGGCGATACCTTCCGCGCCGCAGCGGTCGAGCAGTTGCAGGTGTGGGGTGAGCGTAACCAGATTCCGGTCATCGCCCAGCATACCGGTGCCGACTCCGCATCGGTCATTTTCGACGCCGTGCAGGCCGCCAAGGCCCGCGGCGTGGATGTGCTGATCGCCGACACCGCCGGCCGCCTGCACACCAAGGACAACCTGATGGAGGAGCTGAAGAAGGTGCGCCGTGTCATCGGCAAGCTCGACGCCGAGGCGCCGCACGAGGTGCTGCTGGTGCTCGACGCCGGTACCGGGCAGAACGCCATCAGCCAGGCCAAGTACTTCAACCAGAGTGTCGAATTGACCGGCCTGGCCCTGACCAAGCTCGATGGCACCGCCAAAGGCGGGGTGATCTTCGCCCTGGCCAAGCAGTTCAAGTTGCCGATCCGCTTCATCGGTGTCGGCGAAGGCATCGACGACCTGCGCACCTTCGAAGCGGAGCCTTTCGTCAAGGCTCTGTTCGCCGAGCGAGACTGACCATGATCCGATTCGAACAGGTTGCCAAGCGCTATCCCAATGGTCATGTCGGTTTGCATGAGCTGAGTTTCCGGGCGCGCCGGGGCGAGTTCCTGTTCGTCACCGGCCACTCGGGCGCCGGCAAGAGCACCTTGCTGCGCCTGCTGCTGGCCATGGAGCGCCCGACCAGCGGCAAGCTGATGCTGGCCGGGCAGGACCTGGGCCAGATCAGCAACGCCCAGATCCCGTTCCTGCGCCGGCAGATCGGCGTGGTGTTCCAGAACCACCAACTGTTGTTCGACCGCACGGTGTTCAACAACATTGCCCTGCCGCTGCAGATTCTGGGCTTGTCCAAGGCCGAGATCGCCAAGCGCGTCGATTCCGCCCTGGAGCGCGTGTCGCTGGCCGACAAGGGCGAGCTGTTCCCGGCTGACCTGTCCACCGGGCAGCAGCAGCGGGTCGGCATTGCCCGGGCAATCGTCCACCAGCCTGCGCTGCTGCTGGCCGATGAACCCACCGGTAACCTCGACCCGCGGCTGGCCGCAGAAATCATGGGGGTATTCGAGGACATCAACCGCCTGGGTACTACGGTTTTGATCGCCAGCCACGACCTGGCACTGATTGCGCGCATGCGTCACCGCATGCTGACCTTGCAGCGCGGCCGCTTGATCGGCGATGGGGAGGCCGGGCAATGAGCACTACACGTACGCCAAAGGTTTCCGAGCGCGTTGCGCCGAAGCCAGCCGACCCGCAGCCGGCGAAGAAAAAACGCGGCGAAGACGATGACGGCCCGGATTTCCGCACGTTGTTGCACGCCTGGCTGGAAAGCCACCGTGCCAGCCTGGCTGACAGCCTGCGCCGGCTGGGCAAGCAGCCGATCGGCAGCTTCTTCACCTGCCTGGTGATGGCCGTCGCGCTGAGCATGCCGATGGGCCTGTCGTTGTTGCTGAAGAACGTCGAGCAACTGGGCGGTTCGTGGCAGCGCGCGGCGCAGATTTCGCTGTACCTCAAGCTGGATGCCGGCAGCGGTGATGGCGAGGCGCTGCGTGACGAGATCAAGGGCATGCCCGGCGTGGCAGACGCGCAGTATGTCAGCCGCGAGCAGGCGCTGGAGGAATTCCAGCAGCAGTCCGGTCTGGGCGAGGCCTTGCGCGAGCTGCCGGAAAACCCGCTGCCTGGTGTGGTGGTAGTCACCCCGACCGAGGTCGACAAGCCCGCCCTTGAAGCCTTGCGTCAGCGCCTTGCGGAGCTGCCGCGGGTGGATGTGGCGCAACTGGACCTGGTCTGGGTCGAGCGGCTGGCGGCGATCCTCAAGCTGGGTGACCGGTTCGTCTTCGGTCTGGCGGTGATGCTTATTTCCGCGCTGCTGTTAGTAATCGGTAACACAATTCGTCTACATATCGAAAACCGCCGCATCGAGATCGAAGTGATCAAGCTGGTCGGCGGCACCGACGCCTACGTACGCCGGCCTTTCCTGTACATGGGCGCATTGTATGGCCTGGGTGCAGGGCTGCTGGCGTGGGGGATCCTGGCGTTTGGCCTGAACTGGCTGAACGAGGCGGTGGTAGGGCTTTCCGGGCTATACGGCAGTGACTTCGCCCTGGGCGGAGTGCCGGGGTCCGATGGTCTGTCGCTCTTGATCGGAGCGGTGTTGTTGGGGTATATCGGTGCATGGATTGCAGTCGCCCGCCACTTGAACGAGCTGGCACCGCGATAGTTTTTACAGGCCAGCATTGACATTTTGTTCACGATGGAACTTGTACCGTCGTTCCAGGTCAATGTTGGCAGCGCCCAAAAAGCGCGAGTCTAGTAAGTCGGAGGTTCTTGAATGACCACATCGTTGCAACCTGCCTATGCCTTGGTACCCGGTGCAAATCTGGAAGCCTATGTGCACACGGTCAACAGCATCCCGCTGCTGACGGTCGAGCAGGAGCGTGATCTGGGCGAGCGTCTCTATTATCAGCAGGATGTCGAGGCCGCTCGTCAAATGGTGATGGCCCACCTGCGTTTCGTCGTACATATCGCCCGTAGCTATGCTGGCTATGGGCTGGCCCAGGCCGACCTGATTCAGGAAGGCAACGTTGGCCTGATGAAGGCCGTCAAACGCTTCAACCCTGAAATGGGCGTGCGCCTGGTGTCGTTCGCCGTGCACTGGATCAAGGCCGAGATCCACGAGTTCATCCTGCGCAACTGGCGCATCGTCAAGGTGGCTACCACCAAGGCCCAGCGCAAGCTGTTCTTCAACCTGCGCAGCCAGAAGAAGCGCCTGGCCTGGTTGAACAACGACGAAGTGCATCGCGTGGCGGAGAGCCTTGGCGTCGAGCCGCGTGAAGTGCGCGAGATGGAAAGCCGCCTCAGCGGGCAGGACATGGCGTTCGACCCGGCAGCGGAAGCTGACGACGACAGCGCGTTCCAGTCCCCTGCGCATTACCTGGAAGACCACCGGTACGACCCGGCGGTGCAACTGGAGGATGCCGACTGGAGCGACAACTCCACCAGCAACCTGCACGAAGCGCTGCAAGGGCTGGACGAGCGCAGCCGCGACATTCTCTACCAGCGCTGGTTGGCTGAAGAGAAGGCCACCCTGCATGAGCTGGCAGACAAGTACAGCGTTTCGGCTGAGCGGATTCGCCAGCTGGAGAAGAATGCGATGAACAAGGTCAAGGCACTGATCGCAGCCTGATCGGGCCTTTGTTGCACAGAAAAGCCGCTGGCTCCGACGGAGCGAGCGGCTTTTTCATTTGTGCCGGCACTGCATTCAAAGCTTTCTGGATGAGTCGAGCTGCATCAGGTAGCTGGGGCCACCCAGCTGGCTCATTTGCCGACGAATCCACCCGGCACGGCTTGCCACATAGGCGCTCGGCCGGCTGGCACTCCACTTGATCGGGCTGGGCAATACTGCGGCCAGTTGCGCTGCCTGCTGGCGGGTGAGCTGGCTGGCATCGACACCAAAGTGATAGCGAGCCGCCGCCTGGGCGCCGAATACGCCTTTGCCCCACTCGGCGCTGTTCAGGTAAACCTCGAGAATGCGTTCCTTGGACCAGAGCAGTTCGATCAGTGCCGTGAACCAGGCTTCCAGCCCTTTGCGGAACCAGCTGCGCCCCGACCACAGGAACAGGTTCTTGGCCACTTGCTGGGTCAGGGTGCTGGCGCCACGAATGCTGCCGCCGCGCTCGTTGTAGGCCAGCGCAGCCTGGATAGCCGGGATGTCGAAGCCCCAGTGGCTGGCGAACTTCTGGTCTTCGCCGGCAATGACCGCGACCTTGAGTTCATCGGAGATGTTCTGCCACGGCTCCCAGTCGCGCTGCAGGTCGATGGGGTCGCCATTGACCCAGGATTGCACCTTGCGCTCGACCATCAGCGCCGTGCCGGGCGGGGGCACCCAGCGGAACACCAGCACCAGCACGATGCTGCAGGCAGCGAACCAGAGCAGGGCACGGAAGAGGCGGCGAACAAGGGATGGCAGCATGACGATGGCTTGGCCGTACGGGTGGAAGGGGCCATTATACAGACCCGATCCAAGGAGTCGTCCCATGCTTCGCAGCTTCCTGATGCTTGCCGCCTTTTTCGGCTTTACCGGAGTCGCACTGGGTGCCTTCGCCGCCCACGGCCTGAAAAACCGGCTGACGGCCGACTACCTGGCGGTGTTCCACACCGGCGTGACCTACCAACTGGTGCATGCGCTGGCGATTCTTGCGGTTGCCGTGCTCTCGGCGCACCTGCCCGGGCGCCTGGTGGGCTGGGCCGGTGGGCTGTTTGCGGTGGGTATCGTGCTGTTCTCCGGCAGCCTGTACCTGCTGGCCCTCAGCGGCCTGACCAAGCTGGGCATCATCACCCCGATCGGCGGCCTGTGCTTCCTGGCCGGCTGGCTATGCCTGGGGTTGGCGGCCTGGCGGCTGGGCTGACCAGCTGGTCCACAATCGCGACTAATGGCGCGCACCGCCCTTGGGTTGCGGGGCGGTTCGGCGCTAGAATGCGGGCCCCAAAGAATAATGGTGGCCGTGCGCATGCGCATTCAACTGAACGGTGAACCTTACGAACTGCCTGCCGGCGAGAGCGTTGCAGCCCTGCTGACGCGCCTGGAGCTCAGTGGGCGCCGCATTGCCGTGGAACTGAACCTGGATATCGTGCCGCGTAGCCAGCACGAGAGCACCCTGCTGAACGACGGCGACCAGGTCGAAGTGGTCCACGCGATCGGTGGCGGCTGACAGCAGCCTGGTGGTTCACAAGCAAGCCCTGCAACCTTTTCCCGAGGAACAACGATGAGCAACGTTCGCAGCGACAAGCCCTTCATTCTGGCCGGGCGCACGTTCCAGTCGCGCCTGCTGGTCGGCACCGGCAAATACCGTGACATGGAAGAGACCCGCCTGGCCACCGAGGCCTCGGGTGCCGAGATCGTCACCGTGGCCGTGCGCCGGACCAACCTTGGCCAGAATGCGGGTGAGCCGAACCTGCTCGACGTGTTGTCGCCCGACAAGTACACCATCCTGCCCAATACCGCAGGCTGCTTCGACGCCACCGAGGCCGTGCGTACCTGCCGCCTGGCCCGTGAGCTGCTGCAAGGCTACAAGTCCCACGAGTCGCGGACCTTGGTCAAGCTCGAAGTGCTGGCGGACCAGAAGACCCTGTTCCCCAACGTGATCGAAACCCTCAAGGCCGCCGAAGTGCTGGTCAAGGATGGTTTCGACGTGATGGTCTACACCAGCGATGACCCGATCATTGCCCGCCAGCTGGCTGAGGCGGGCTGCATCGCGGTGATGCCGTTGGCCGGCCTGATCGGCACGGGCCTGGGTATCTGCAACCCGTACAACCTGCAGATCATCCTGGAAGAATCGAAAGTCCCGGTGCTGGTCGATGCCGGAGTGGGCACCGCTTCCGACGCCACCATCGCCATGGAAATGGGCTGCGAGGCGGTGCTGATGAACTCGGCCATTGCCCACGCCCAGCAGCCGGTGTTGATGGCCGAAGCCATGAAGCACGCCATCGTCGCCGGTCGCATGGCCTACCTGGCCGGCCGGATGCCGAAAAAACTCTATGCCAGCGCCTCTTCGCCGCTGGATGGTCTGATCAAGTAAGAGCCCCAGATGACTGATTCGCAAGATACGCCGATCGCCGCCGACGGCGACCAGCGCCCACACCGCCGCATCAAGAGTTTCGTGATGCGTGCAGGGCGCATGACCGAAGGCCAGCAACGCGGCCTGGACCAAGGCGGCCCGCTGTACATCCTGCCGTTGGCCGACAGCCCGGTGGACTACGACCAGGTATTCGGCCGTTGCGCGCCGCGTACCCTGGAGATCGGCTTCGGTATGGGGCATTCCCTGCTGGAAATGGCCGCCGCCGCGCCGGAGCAGGACTTCATTGGTGTGGAAGTACACCGCCCCGGTGTTGGTGCGCTGCTCAATGGTGTGCTGACCCAGGGTTTGAAGAACCTGCGGGTGTATGACTGCGATGCCATCGAAGTGTTGAACCGCTGCGTGGCCGACAACAGCCTCGACCGCCTGATGCTGTTCTTCCCCGACCCTTGGCACAAGGCGCGCCACCACAAGCGCCGTATTGTGCAGCTGGAGTTCGCCGAGCTGGTGCGGCGCAAGCTCAAGCCCGGTGGCGTGTTCCACATGGCCACCGACTGGGAGCCGTATGCCGAGTACATGCTGGAAGTGATGAGTGCTGCGCCGGGCTACCGCAACCGCGCAGCAGACGGTACCTACGTGCCACGCCCCGAAGAGCGCCCGATCACCAAGTTCGAACGCCGCGGCGAGCGGCTGGGGCATGGGGTGTGGGATTTGAAGTTCGAGAAGGTGGACTGATCGGCTGAATCGGCCTTTCGGTACGCTGAGGCCTGTAGAAATGCAGGCCAAAAAAAACCGCTCTGAGATGAGCGGTTTTTTGTGTGAGCAAAAGGACTGAGTATCCTTCGCTTCAAGGCTTCACTGAAAGCTCTACACAGTCAGGTGATCATAGGCACCTTCAGAAGCAGGGTCAATGTGCGGAAATACCCGGCATCAAGTGTGTCGAAGCAGTTAACAGTCTCGGTCAAGTAGACCGGGTATCATCTAGCTGCTCCTGTGAGAGTCCATTCAGTGATGGGTCGGGTAGGAGAAGAATTCTGCTTTCCGGCCCCTTCGACATGGCCTGAGAACCGTGCCGGTGACTTCTTCGAAGGGCCATTAACCTGGCCACTTCACTGAACGCTCTACACAGCTTTCGAAGGCATCGAAGTACCGGTTAGATGCTGGAAGATTGGCCCGCCAACACGGAGGCCAATGCACATGAAGCGATTGCTTGATGCGCTGAGCCGTGTCTGGAGGCTCGCCCGGATTTTGATCTTGCTCAAGACCGTTCGGGACTTCATGCGCGACCACTTCGATGACGCCCGTTAAAGGCTAGTCAAGTGGTAGGGCTGCCCTGGTTTGCCGGGGCAGCTTTTGGAATCTGCGCCCCGCTTGTTTCCTGCGCTGATCAACTAGCGCGATCGGTGTAGGAGCGGCCTTGTGTCGCGATGGGCTGCAAAGCAGCCCCTGCTATCTCAAGCCTTCTGCTGGCAGTGCCGACCTCTTCGCGGGTAAACCCGCTCCTACAGTGATCGCGCATGCTTCCAGAAACTGGGCAAAACAGAATGTCCCACAAGCGTTCAGCCCCAGGCTGTGTCTCAGCCGCGCCGGTCGGCCACCACGCCAATCAGCACCACGACCACCAGCAACACCGGCGCCAGTGCGTAGTTGTTGAACTGGCTCAGCCCCTTCACCACCCAGGGTGTGGCATAGATCAGTGCCGCGCCGCTGCCGACCATCACCATCACCGCCATGAACGGTACGCGTAGGGCGCCACCCAGGCTGCCCAGTCGTTGTTCGGCCCAGCCTTTGACGTCGCTGCCGAACAGCACCAGCAGGCAGCCTACCAAGGCCAGCGAAATTTCTGACAGGTTGCCGCGGCTCCAGCGGGAAACCGTCGCGAGCAGATCAAGTACCAGATCCATGGGTCATCCTTAGGTCAAGAAATACTGCAGCAGGTCATTGAGGAATAGCTGGCCCCTTGGCGTGGCCACCAGTCGATCCGATTCGACCTGCAAAAGGCCCTTTTGTTCGGCTGCGCGACGGGCTTCGCGCAACTGCTCCAGCGGCAAGCCGGTGCGCTGGGTGAACAGCTGGGCTTCCACGCCATCGGTCAGGCGCAGGGCGTTCATCAGGAACTCGAACGGCAACTCGTCGACTGGCAGCAGCTTCTCACCGGCTTTGTACGGTTTGGCCAGGTTCAGGTAGTCCTTGGGCAAGCGAGTCTTCCAGGTGCGCAGGATACGGCCGTCAGCGAAGGTCAGTTTGCCGTGGGCGCCGGCGCCGATGCCGATGAAGTCGCCAAAACGCCAGTAGTTGAGGTTATGCCGCGCAGCGCGGCCGGCCTGAGCATAGGCCGAGACCTCGTACTGGCGAAAACCATGCTCGGCCATCAGCGCCTGGCCGGCTTCCTGGATGTCCCAGAGAATGTCGTCCTCGGGCAGCTCCGGCGGCTGGTTCCAGAATACCGTGTTGGGTTCGACGGTCAGTTGGTACCACGACAGGTGCGTGGGCCCCAGGTCCATGGCTTGGCGCAGGTCGCCCAGGGCGTCTTCCAGGGACTGGTCGGGCAGGCCGTGCATGAGGTCCATGTTGAAGTTGTCGAACCCGGCCGCGCGCGCCATGCCGGCTGCCCGGACGGCTTCGTCACCATTGTGGATGCGCCCCAGGGCCTGCAGCTTGGCCGGCTGGAAGCTCTGCACGCCAATGGACAGGCGGTTGATGCCGGTTTGCCGGTAGGCCTTGAACTTGTCCTGCTCGAAGGTGCCCGGGTTGGCCTCCAGGGTGATCTCGATGTCCGCTGCGAACGGTATGCGCTGCTCCACGCCGCGCAGCAGGCGGCCCAGGGCGCCTGCACTGAACAGGCTGGGCGTACCGCCACCGAAGAAGATCGAGCTGATCGGCCTGCCTTGCACCGCCGCCAGCTCCTGGTCCAGGTCGGTCAACAGCGCCGCGACGTAGGCGTCTTCCGGCAGCTCAGGGCCGGCCGCGTGGGAGTTGAAGTCACAGTAAGGGCATTTGCGCACGCACCACGGAATGTGGATGTACAGCGCCAGCGGCGGCAGGCTGGTAAAGCCCGCCGCGCCAGGGGTAGCCAGCGTTGCGATCATGCCAGGCCCAGGCGTTGGCGCAGCAGGGCCATGGCGCGGGCGCGGTGGCTGAGCTGGTTCTTGTCCACAGGTGCTAGGTCGGCGCTGGAGCAGTTGCGTTCGGGCACCCAGAACAGTGGGTCATAGCCAAAGCCATGCTCGCCACTGGCCTGGAACAGAATGCGCCCTTGCCACAGGCCCTCGCAGAGGATCGGGAGCGGGTCATCCGCGTGGCGTACCAGTGCCAGCACACAGACGAACTGTGCACCGCGCTCGGCTTCTGGCACGTCTTTCAGCGCGTCGAGCAGCTTGGCGTTGTTTGCCGCGTCACCCTTGCCATCGGCATAGCGCGCCGAGTAGATACCCGGCGCACCGCCGAGGAAGTCCACGGCCAGGCCGGAATCGTCGGCCAAGGCCGGCAGGCCGGAAATACGTGCAGCGTTGCGCGCCTTGAGGATGGCGTTCTCGACGAACGACAAGCCGGTTTCTTCCGGCTCTACCTGGCTGAATTCGCCAATCGAGCGCAGTTGCACCGAGTGGCCGAGCATGGCCTGGAGTTCCTTGAGTTTGCCGGCGTTGTGGCTGGCCAATACGAGTTGCTGGAAATTCATCATTCGCCTGGGAACACTTCCTGGTTGAAACTGAGGGAGTTGCTGATGCCGCCGGTTTCGATAATCTGCTTGAACCCTAGCGGGCTGCTGCGCACGGGGCGACGCATGGGCGCTTCCTCCCGGTGTGTGTGTCAGACCGCGAGCTGGTGCTCTTGCAAGCTCGGGCTGCTGACGCGGTAGATGCCGATCTCACCCAGAAGATTAGGCCAAAGCCGGCCACCCCACCCATTGCGGTGCAGGTGGTCGACTGCCAGGCGGTCGAGCACCTTGGCCCGGCGCTCATGCACCAGCTCTTCAAAGTCGGCGAACGTGCAGAAGTGAATGTTCGGTGTGTTGTACCAGGTATAGGGCATGAAGTCCGATACCGGCATGCGGCCTTTGGTCGCCAGGTACCAGCGGCAACGCCAGTGCCCGAAGTTGGGGAAGGTGATGATGCACTGGCGGCCCACGCGCAGCATCTCGTCGAGGATGCGATCGGGGTACTCCACGGCCTGCAGGGCCTGCGTCATGATCACCACGTCGAAACTGTTGCTGGCGAAGTTGCCCAGGCCTTTGTCCAAGTCTTGCTCGATGACGTTCACACCCTTGGCCACGCAGGCGGCGATATTGTCGGGGTCGATCTCCAGGCCATAGCCGGTGACCTGCTTGCGGTCACGCAGCGAGGCCAGCAGTTCGCCGCTGCCGCAGCCCAGGTCGAGTACCCGGCTGCCGGCGGGGATCCAGTCGTGGATGATTTCCAGATCGGCTCTCATGCTGTCCTCAGATGGCAATGCGGTTCATGTAGTTCGAGAAACCCTGCATGTAGCGAGGTGTGGGGATCAAGAAGGCATCGTGCCCATAAGGTGAGTCGATCTCCAGGTAGCAGACGTTCTTGCGCGCTGCCATCAGGGCGTCGACGATCTCCCGCGAACGGGCCGGAGAGAAGCGCCAGTCGGTGGTGAACGACATGATGCAGTAGTCCGCCTTGACGTTGGCCAGGGTGGCTGCCAGGTCGCCGCCGTGGGCGGCAGCCGGGTCGAAGTAGTCCAGCGCCTTGGTCATCAGCAGGTAGGTGTTGGCATCGAACCGCCCGGAAAACTCCTCGCCCTGGTAGCGCAGGTAGCTCTCGACCTGGAACTCGACGCTGTGAAAGTCATAGTTGAGCTTGTCGCTCTTGAGCTCGCGGCCGAATTTTTCACCCATCGAGTCATCGGACAGGTAGGTGATGTGGCCGACCATGCGCGCCAGCATCAAGCCCCGCTTGGGGATCACGCCCTGGTCCTGGAACGAACCGCCGTGGAACTCGGGGTCGGTGAGGATGGCCTGGCGTGCCACTTCGTTGAAGGCGATATTCTGCGCCGACAGTTTCGGTGCCGAGGCGATGTCGACGCAGTGGCGCACGCGCTCCGGGTAGGTCATGGTCCACTGTAGCGCCTGCATGCCACCCAGGCTGCCGCCAACGATGGCTGCCCACTGCTGGATGCCCAGGCGATCGGCCAGGCGCGCCTGGCTGTGCACCCAGTCTTCCACCGTCAGTACCGGAAACTCGGCGCCGTAGGGTTTGCCAGTGGCCGGGTTGACGCTGCTGGGGCCGGTGCTGCCGTTGCAACCGCCGAGGTTGTTCAGGCTGACCACGAAGAAACGGTTGGTATCGATGGGCTTGCCAGGGCCGATGCAGCTGTCCCACCAACCCGGTTTACGGTCGGTGGCAGCATGATAGCCGGCGGCATGGTGGTGGCCAGACAGCGCATGGCAGATCAGCACGGCATTGCTCGCGCTGGCATTGAGGGTGCCGTAGGTCTCGTAGACCAGCTCGTAACTGGCCAGGGAGCGGCCGCAGGCCAGCGCCAGCGGTTCATCGAACCGGGCGGTTTGCGGTACTACCAGACCGACGGAATCTTCGGGAAAGACAGTGGACATCGACCCTGCTCACGCTTGACGGAGGCGTAAGTCTAAAGAGCGCTACCCCCAGCGGCAAGCAAAGGCTTGCCGCTGGGTGCATGCGGGGTCAGATCATCCGCCACAGCTCCTGGGGCATGCCGGCATAGGCAGCCAGCGGTGGCATGACGAACGACTGGATCACCTGAATCGCCAGGAAGGCGAAGATCGGCGAAATGTCCATGCCGCCCAGGTTGGGCACGATGCGGCGGAAGGGGGCCAGCACCGGCTCGCTGATCTGGTAGGCCAGTTCGGCGGCGGGGTTGTGGCTGTTGGGCGCAACCCAGGAAACGATCACCATCACGATCATCGCCACCCAGAAGATCTTCAGGAACAGCGAGGTAATGCCGATGATCGCCCACATCAGCAAGTGCAAGACGTCACCGAAGGTGCCATAGGTGACCATCAGCACAAAGGCCATCAGCAGCGCCTGGATCAGCACCGACAGCAGCAGCGACGAGGTGTCCAGGCCGCCAATGCTGGGGATAATGCGGCGGATCGGCTTGAGCAGCGGCTGGGTGGCGCGCACCGCGAACTGGCACAGCGGGTTGTAGAAATCGGCCTTGACCAGCTGCAGTACGAAGCGCAGCAACACGATCACCAGGTACAGGCTGACCAAGGTTTGCACCACGAAAATCGCGGCGCCGGAGAGTGCATTCATCGATAACTCCTTATTTGCCCAGTTGTTCGGCCAGTTCGGCGGAGCGTGTCGCGGCAGCCTGCAGGGCCTGCTCGACGATCGCCTCGAAGCCGCTGGCCTGGAACGACTTGATCGCCGCTTCAGTGGTGCCGGCGGGCGAGGTGACACGGCGGCGCAGTTCGGCGGCGTCTACATCGCTGGCGACCGCCATGCGGGCAGCGCCCAAGGCCGTGTGCAGGGTCAGTTGCGAGGCGGTTTCACGCGGCAGCCCAAGCTTTTCGCCTGCGGCAGTCATGGCCTCGATCAGCAGGAAGAAGTAGGCCGGGCCACTGCCGGAAACCGCGGTCACGGCGTCCAGTTGCTGTTCCTGCTCAAGCCACAGGGCCGTGCCTACCGCCGACAGCAGTTGCTCGGCCTGCTGGCGCTGTGCGGCCGACACCTCGGCGGTGGCGTACAGGCCGCTCACGCCCTGGCGCAGGAGCGCGGGGGTATTGGGCATGCAGCGCACCACGGGGCGCGCGCCCACCCAGCTTTGCAGGCTGGCGCAGGTGATGCCGGCAGCGATGGAAACGATGAGTTGGCCATCACGCAGGCTGGGTTGCAGGGCCTGGCAAACCGCTTTCATGACCTGCGGCTTGACCGCCAGCACGATCACGTCGGCGCCGTCGATGGCCTGGGCATTGTCCTCGAAGGTTTGGATGCCGTGTTCGGCCTGGATGCGGCTGCGGGTCTCGGCGCCCGGATCGCTGGCGCGAATCTGCGAGGCGTCCAGGCCCTGGGCACGCAGACCTCCGATCAGGCTGGCGGCCATGTTGCCGGCGCCGATAAAGGCAATACGAGTCTTGCTCATGTCAGGTCCTTGTGGAAAAGAGTGAGTAAAGCATGCAATCAGCCCTGGCCGGGGTTGAGTGGGGCGCGGGCGCCGAACAGGGCGGTACCGATGCGTACCCAGGTCGCACCTTGTGCAATGGCCGCTTCCAGGTCGTGGCTCATGCCCATGGACAAGGTGTCCAGCCCCAGGTGCTGCTGTTCCAGCAGGTTACGCAGGCTGGCGAAGGCGGCCTCCTGAGCGGCGCGGTCGTCGGTGGGTTCGGGGATCGCCATCAGCCCGCGCAGGCGCAGGTTGGGCAGGGCCGCCACGGCCTTGGCCAAGGCCGGCAGTTCGGCGGCGGCGCAGCCGGACTTGCTGTCTTCGCCACTGACGTTCACCTGCAGGCAGATGTTCAGCGGTGCCAGCCCGGCAGGGCGCTGTTCTGAAAGGCGTTGGGCGATTTTCAGGCGGTCCACGGAATGCACCCAGTCGAAATGCTCGGCAATGGCTTTGGTCTTGTTCGATTGAATGGGGCCAATAAAGTGCCAGATCAAGGGCAAGTCGCCGAGTGCCTGCTGCTTTGTCAGGGCTTCCTGTAGGTAATTTTCCCCGAAATCGCACACGCCAGCGGCGTACAGCTCGCGGATCGCAGCGGCTGGCTTGGTCTTGCTCACGGCCAGCAGTTGGACGCTGGCCGGCTCACGCCCGGCTGCCTGTGCAGCACTGGCGATACGGGCGGAAATCGCGGAAAGGTTGTCTGCTAGGGTGGACATGGAGGGTGGCCGGCTAGTGTTGGGTTTGCGGCATTCTACCTACTTGAAAGCCTTTGGGGAGTCTCATGGATGTGACCGACCTGTTGGCACGGGCCGTGGCGGTGCAGGCTTCGGACCTGCACCTGGCGGCCGGCCAGACACCCATGCTGCGCCTGGACGGTGAGCTGCAGCGCATGGCCATGCCGCCGCTCGCCGCGGGCGCCTTGGTCGCGGGCATGGCAACCCTGCTCGATGACACGCAGCGCGAGCAGTGGGCGCAAGGGGCTGAACTGGACCTGGCGCTGGCGCTGCCTGCCCTAGGGCGCTTTCGCGTGAACCTGTTTCGCCAGCTGAATGGGCCTGCGGCGACCTTCCGCCTGATCCCAGGGCGTATTGCCACGCTGGATGAGCTAGCGCTGACCGATGTGTTTCAGGCGGTGGTCCAGTACCGCGATGGTCTGGTGCTGGTGGGTGGGCCGACCGGCAGTGGCAAGTCCAGCACACTGGCAACGTTGCTGGACCAGCTGAACCGCGAAAAGGCGCTGCACATCATTACCCTGGAAGACCCTGTTGAAGTGATCCACAGCAGCCAGCGTAGCCTGGTCAACCAGCGCGAGGTCGGCCGCCACAGCAGCGGCTTTGCCCAGGGGCTACGCAGCGCGCTGCGCCAGGACCCGGACGTGATCATGATCGGCGAGTTGCGCGACCTGGAGACCATTCGCCTGGCCTTGCAAGCGGCCGAGACCGGGCACCTAGTGCTGGCGACGGTACATGCGCGCTCGGCGGCCAGCAGCATCGAGCGGCTGGTGGAGGTATTTGCAGCCGATGAAAAGCCGTTGGTGCGGGCGATGCTGGCGGAGTCGTTGCAAATGGTGGTGGCGCAGGTGCTGGTACGCCGCGTGGGCGGTGGGCGGGTTGCAGCGCGGGAAGTGTTGGTGGCGACGCCGGCGGTGCGCAACCTGGTGCGCGAGGGGCGGATGGCGCAGTTGTGTTCGGTGATGCAGGCGGGTGGTGCGCAAGGGATGCGGACGATGGAGGGGGCACTGCGTGGGTTACGAGAGAAAGGCCTGGTTGACGATTGATAGTGCCTCTACAGGCTCTCTCGCCAGCAAGCCAGCTCTCATAGAACAGTACATAACTTATTGATTTAGCGGGATCTTTGTGGGAGCGGGCGTGCCCGCGAACACCGGCATAGCCGGTGCCTGCCACCGCGTCGCCTGCTTCGCGGGCACGCCCGCTCCCACACAGGCCGCGTCGCAGTTACGAATCGAGTTCTGTGTGCGACAGCCCAGCCCGTAGGGCTGTGTGATCTCCCACAGGTTCACCACAGTTCTACAGATTTGAGGGGGAGCTGGCTTGCCGGCGATCGGGCCATTGCAGGTGGAAAAAGCTTAGCGCTTGGCCAGGCTCAGCTGCTGCTCTTTCGGCAGCACCCGTTTGGCGACCACGTAATGCTTCTGCCAGTAAGGCTTGCTCAGGTTGTCGATGCTCACCCGCTTGCCGCGGCGTGGCGCGTGGATGAAACGGTCGTTGCCCAGATAGATGGCCACGTGGTTCACCCGCCGGCTTTTGATGTTGAAGAAGATCAGGTCCCCTGGCTTCAACTCGCCCTTGGCCACTTTCACCCCATGGCCCTGGGCCATGGCATTGGAGGTGCGTGGCAGGTCTACGTTGGCCACGTCGTTGAAGGCGTACTTGACCAGGCCACTGCAGTCAAAGCCCTTTTTCGGGCTGCTGCCACCCCAAACGTAGGGGGTACCGAGTACATTGACCGCGCGGCTGAGCACATCGCTGCTCTGCTTGGGCGACATCGCGGCCACCTTGCTACCGCGCGTGCTGGCGGCGCTGACAGTGCGAGCATGGGGCGCAGTCTGCTTGACCGCTGCATGCCTCACGGCGGCATTGCTGGTGTAGCCGGTGAAGCCATTGGGAAGACGTTGCTCACGATTGGTGGCGTGGGCGGCCAGGGGCAATAATAGGCAGAGGGTCAGCCATGTCTTGAGTAAAGGCGGCATAGATGAAGCTCTTATGAATAGTTATGTGTTGGGCGCGCAACTTTATAACAGCTTTTTGATCAATTTATGATCCGTTGGTCGATTGGCAGGGTGCCATACGTCGGCCTGTGACAAAAAAGTCACATATTTTCTTAGAAAATTTTTCCATAACCCACGAGGGCTAGGCATGAACAGTTATCAACAGGGAACGCCCTACCACGACACGCACAGCAAGACCATCGGCTACCTGCTGTGGATTTTCGGCTTCACCGGGTCGCATCGTTTCTACTACGGCAAGCCGATAACCGGCACCCTCTGGTTCTTCACCTTCGGCCTGCTGGGTATCGGCTGGCTGATCGACCTGTTTCTGATCCCGGCCATGGACCGCGAGGCGGACCTGAGGTTCCAGTCTGGGCGCATCGACTACAACATCGCCTGGGTCCTGCTGACGTTCCTCGGCGTGTTCGGCCTGCACCGGCTGTATCAGGGCAAGTGGGTGACCGCGATCATCTACTTCCTGACCGGTGGCCTGTTCCTGGTAGGGGTGCTGTACGACTTCTGGACACTCAATAGCCAGGTGTCCGAGCGCAACGCGGGGCGGGGCTGAGAGGGCAAGGGCTGCTTTGCAGCCCTGTCGCTAGGCAAGGCCGCTGCACCGGGGCGGCTCAAGTCTGACGGGGGCGCACAGCGCCCCGTTCAAAGGTTACTGGCGGGTCTGGCGCTGTTGCAGCAACAGGTTGGCAAAACCAGCGCCGGCCAACTGTTTCTGCGCACCGGTCAGCTGTTCGCGGTTGCTGAACGGGCCGACCATCACGCGGTACCAGGTTTCTTCCTTGACCGTACCCGACTCCACCTTCACTGACTGCCCCAGCAGAATGATCTGGGCCCGCACCTTGTCGGCGTCGGCCTGTTTGCGGAACGAGCCCGCCTGCAGGAAGTACTGGGTGGTCGCTGCCGGCTTGATCACTGGCGGGGCCGGAGGCGGGGTTTGGCCAAGCAGTGCTGCCTGGGCCCGCGCCGTGTCGATTTTCGCCGCTTCAGCGGGGGTAACCGGTGTGACCGGCTGGGCCGGGACCGGGGGTGTTTTCTCCGGTACGGCCTCTGGCGGCACGATGACTTCCGACTCCGGCAGCAAGGTGTAGAAGTCGTACTTCGGTTTCACCGGCTGTTGCGGTGTGGCCTGCGCAGGCTTGCTGGCTTCGGCCACTTTGTCGGCCTTCTGCTGCTCGGGTTTGGCCCGCTTGATGTCATCGCCGCCGGGTTCGAGCTTCATCAGGAACACGATGAACGCGCCAACGGTCAGGCCGACCGCCAGCCATACCCAGCCGGGAATCGGCTGTTTGGCTGGCGCTGTCTGGCGGCTGGCGCCGCGTTTGGGTGCGGGTTTTTTCTTGGCAGCCAACTTACATGCGCTCCAGGGTTTCCAGGCCGAGCAGTTCCAGACCTTGTTTGAGGGTGCGGCCAGTCAGGGCGGCCAGGCGCAGGCGGCTCTGTTGCTGCTCGGGAGTTTCAGCGGCGAGGATCGGGCAGTTCTCGTAGAAGCTGGAGAACAGGCCGGCGAGGTCGTACAGGTAGCTGCACAGTACGTGCGGTGTGCCTTTCTCGGCAACGCTGTTCAGGGTTTCGCCAAACTGCGCCAGGCGTGCGGCCAGGTCCTGCTCGTGGGCGGCCTGCAGCACGATCTTGCCATCGGCTTGGTCAAAGCGCTTGCCCAGCTTGCGGAACACGCCAGCTACACGGGTATAGGCGTACAGCAGGTAAGGCGCGGTATTGCCTTCGAAGTTGAGCATCAGCTCGAAGTTGAAGCTGTAGTCGCTGGTGCGGTGTTTGGACAGGTCGGCGTATTTCACCGCGCCAATACCCACCACTTCGCCGATGCGGCGCAGTTCGTCGTCGGCCAGGCTCGGGTTCTTTTCCTTGACCAGCGCGTAGGCCCTTTCCTTGGCCTCGGTCAGCAGGTCGATCAGCTTCACGGTGCCGCCGTCGCGGGTTTTGAACGGGCGGCCATCGGCGCCGTTCATGGTGCCGAAGCCCATGTGCTCCATTTGCATCGGGTGGCCGACGAAGCCTGCGCGGCGGGCCACTTCGAACACCTGGTTGAAGTGCAGGGCCTGGCGCTGGTCTACGAAGTACAGGGCACGGTCGGCCTTGAGCACGTTGCTGCGGTAGCGCACGGCGGCCAGGTCGGTGGTGGCGTACAGGTAACCGCCGTCGGCCTTCTGCACGATCACTGGCAGCGGGTCGCCGTCGCTGTTCTTGAACTCGTCGAGGAACACGCACTGGGCGCCCTGGTCTTCGACCAGCAGGCCCTTGGCCTTGAGGTCGGCCACGACATTGGCCAGGTCGTCGTTGTAGGCGCTTTCACCCATCACGTCCGCCATGGTCAGCTTGACGTTGAGCAGTTCATACGTCTTTTGGCAGTGCGACAGCGAAATGTCCTTGAAGCGTGTCCACAGGGCCAGGCATTCCGGGTCACCGGCCTGCAGCTTGACCACCAGGCCGCGGGCACGGGTGGCGAATGCCTCGGACTCGTCGAAACGCTGCTTGGCCGCGCGGTAGAAGTTTTCCAGGTCCGACAGTTCATCGCTGGTGATCGGGTTTTCCTGCAGGTAGGCCATCAACATGCCGAACTGGGTGCCCCAGTCGCCTACGTGGTTCTGGCGAATGACGGTGTCGCCCAGGAACTCCAGCACCCGCGCCACGCTGTCACCGATGATGGTCGAGCGCAGGTGGCCGACGTGCATCTCTTTGGCCAGGTTGGGGGCCGACAGGTCGACCACCACTTTTTGCGCCGGGCCGGCCTTGCGCGCGCCGAGGTGGGCGTCGGCCAGGGCAGCGTCCAGGCGGTTGGCCAGGGCGTCGGTATTCTGGAAGAAATTGAGGAAGCCAGGGCCTGCGATCTCGACCTTGCTGATATCGGCGCTGGCCGGCAGGGCGTTGATCAGTTTTTCCGCCAGGTCGCGCGGCTTCATGCCGGCCGGCTTGGCCAGCATCATCGCGATATTGCTGGCGAAGTCGCCGTGGGTCTTGTCCCGGGCGTTTTCCACCTGGATCGCCGGCGACAGCCCTTCAGGCAGCACACCGTCGGTGACGAGTTGGGTGAGGGCTTGCTGGATCAGCTGGCGAATGGTGTCTTTCATGGGGGTCTCTTTTCGACCGCAAGCGCGGTGCAGCGCTTGGATGCGCAGGTGGAAAAACTGGGCATTATCCGTGCCTGGGAGCGGGTTGCCAACCTTTGGGCTTCACGTTGGAAGGCGCGAGTAGCAAGTCGCAAGTAGCAAGTAGCAAGAAAAAGCTTGGTGGCGCCGCCTGACTCCGTTCCGCTCTTGCTTGCAGCTTGCA
>NZ_AEWE02000012.1:35649-69836 GCF_000190455.2 Pseudomonas sp. TJI-51 | reverse complement strand
GCAGCTTGCAGCTTGCAGCTCAATAAAGGTCGACCGGGTCGACATCCAGCGACCAGCGGACCTGGCGCCCGCTCGGCATCTGCTCCAACACTAGCAACCAGGCACTGATCAGTCGATGCAAAGGCGCCCGGGTGTTGGCCTGTATCAACAACTGCGCGCGGAAACGCCCGGCGCGCCGCTCCATGGGGGCCGGAACCGGGCCCAGCAGCTCGATGCCTGGCAGCCGCTGTTCGGCGACCAGGCGCTCGGCGGCGGCGCAGGCCTCGTCCAGGAAACCTTCAGCCTGCCCCGGCTTGTGCGCTTCTGCGCGCAGCAAGGCCAGGTGCGAGTAGGGCGGCAGCCCGGCGGCACGGCGTTCGTCCAGGGCCTGTTCGGCAAAGGCGAAGTAGCCTTGTTCGGTCAGTTGCACCAGCAGCGGGTGATCGGCCAGGTGGGTCTGGATGATGACCTTGCCCGGTTCCTCGGCACGCCCGGCGCGCCCGGCGACCTGCACGATCAGTTGCGCCATGCGCTCGCTGGCGCGGAAGTCGCCCGAGAAAAGCCCCCCGTCGGCGTCGAGGATGGCCACCAGGGTTACCCGCGGGAAATGGTGCCCTTTGGCAAGCATCTGGGTACCGACAAGGATGCTCGGCTGGCCTTTCTGGATGGTACTGAACAGCTGGTGCATGGCGTCCTTGCGCGCCGTGCTGTCGCGGTCCACACGCAGAATCGGGTAGTCCGGGAACAGCACTTTCAGGCGTTCTTCGGCGCGTTCGGTGCCCGCACCGACTGGGCGCAGGTCGACGTGGTCGCACTGCGGGCACTGGTGTGGCAGGCGTTCGTCATAGCCGCAGTGGTGGCAGCGCAACACCCCGGAGCGCTGGTGCACGGTCATGCGCGCGTCGCAGCGCGGGCATTCCGACAGCCAGCCGCAATCGTGGCACAGCAGCGTAGGGGCGAAGCCGCGGCGGTTGAGGAACACCAGCACTTGCTGGCCGGCTTCCAGTGTCAGGCGGATGGCCTGCTGCAGCGGGCCGCTGATGCCACTGTCCAGCGGCAGGCTTTTGACATCCAGGCGCAGCATGCGCGGTGGGCGTGCGCCGCCCGCGCGCTGATTCATGCGCAACAGGCGGTAGCGGCCGGTGAGGGCGTTGTGCAAGGTTTCCAGCGAGGGCGTGGCGGAGCCGAGCAGGATCGGAATGTTCTCCTGGTGCGCCCGCACCAGCGCCAGGTCGCGGGCATGGTAGCGCAGGCCCTCCTGCTGTTTATAAGAACCGTCGTGTTCTTCGTCGATGATGATCAGGCCAGGGTTTTTCATGGGCGTGAACAGCGCTGAACGGGTGCCGATGATAATGTCGGCTTCGCCATCGCGTGCCGCCAGCCAGGCGTCCAGGCGGTCCCGGTCGTTCACCGCCGAATGCAGCAAGGCAATCCGGGCGTTGAAGCGTTGCTCGAAGCGCGCCAGGGTTTGCGGGCCGAGGTTGATCTCCGGGATCAGTACCAGCGCCTGCTTGCCGGCCTCGAGGGTTTCGCGGATCAGCTGCAGGTAGACCTCGGTCTTGCCGCTGCCGGTCACGCCGGCCAGCAGGAAGGCCGCAAAACCGCCGAAGCCTTCGCACACCGCCTCGAAGGCATCGCGTTGCTCGTCATTGAGCGGCAGCTCCGGCTGTGCCAGCCAGTGTTCGTGGCGCAAGCCCGGCTTCTGGCGGCGGACTTCGATCTGCACCAGTTCCTTGGCCAGCAGCAGGTCGAGGCTGTCCTTGTTCAGGTTGAGCTTGGCCAGCAGGCTGTGCGCCACCCCGTGCGGGTGCTGCGCCAGGGTCTTGAGGGCATCGCGCTGGCGCGGTGCCCGGGCGATGCGCGGGTCGTCCAGGCGGGCGTCGGGGGCAATGTGCCAGAAGCGCTCCTGGCGCATTTCTGCGGGCTCGCCCTGGCGCAGTAGCGTGGGCAAGGCCCAGCTCAAGGTGTCACCCAGGCTGTGCTGGTAGTACTGCGCGGTCCACAGGCACAGCTTGAACAGCGAAGGCGGAATCGGGGAGACCGGGTCGAGCAAGGCGCTGGCCGGCTTCAGCTTGTCGGCGGGCACCTCGCTCTGCGCGCACACTTCGACCAGTACGCCGATCATTTCGCGGCGGCCAAAGGGCACGCGAATGCGCATGCCAGGGGCCAGGGCCTGGCGCGCCATGCTCGCTGGCGCCTTGTAGTCGAACAGGCGCCGCAACGGCGAGGGCAGGGCAAGGCGCAGGATGACGTCGGACACGCAGAAAGTCTCGGAGGGCATTACAAGAACTGGCGAGCCTAGCAGACGACGGTCGGTGCAAGCGACATCTTGCACTGACGGTGTGCTCTGGTATTATTCGCCGCCTAATTACGTGCGGTATTCAACAATTGGTGTTGGGTGGCGGCACGCAGCTCGAGGAAGTGACCATGAAAGAAGGTATCCACCCGAACTACGAAGCTGTTGCAGTCACCTGCAGCTGCGGTAACAAGTTCGAAACCCGTTCGACCCTGGGCAGCACCCTGTCGATCGACGTTTGCAACCTGTGCCACCCGTTCTACACCGGTAAGCAGAAAGTCCTGGACACCGGTGGCCGCGTACAGAAGTTCGCCGACCGCTTCGGTATGTTCGGTACCAAGAAGTAATCATGCGCATGGCGAGTCCTTCGGGCTTCGCATTGTTGCTGAAAAAGGCGCCCCTCGTGGGCGCCTTTTTTGTGGGTGCGGTCTGGCATCTGCCCGCCCACGCCTTCTGCCCGCTGCCGGGCAAACCCGAGCAGGTTCGGGTGCGACAGGTGGTCGACGGCGACACCTTGCGTCTGGTGGATGGCCGCAGTGTGCGGCTGATCGGCATCAACACCCCGGAGATCGGTCGCAAGGGGCGTAGCAGCGAGCCCTATGCCGAAGCTGCCAAGCGGCGCCTGCAGGCGTTGGTCAAGGCCAGTGACGGGCGTGTAGGGCTGGTTCCCGGTGTGCAAGCCAAAGACAAGTATGGGCGCACACTGGCGCACATTTATGGCCGTAATGGCGACAATCTCGAAGCACAATTGCTCAGTGAGGGCTTGGGCTACCGGGTGGCCGTCGCCCCCAATGTGCGCCTCAGTGGCTGCCAGCAACGCGCCGAGCAGGCCGCACGCCAGGCCGGCGCCGGCCTTTGGCGGCAGTCGCCCGTGGTGCCGGCAGACGCCATCAGGCAGCCTGGTTTTGCTGTGCTCAGTGGCCGAATCATGAGCATCGAACGCAACCGTGGTGGTGTCTGGTTGAACCTTGACCGTGCCGTGGTGGTGCAGGTCTCCGCTCGTCTGCAGCGCAACTTCCCGGCCAGTTTCTTCGCTAACCTCAAAGGGCGCCAGGTCGAGGTGCGTGGCTGGGTGGTGGACCGTTCCCGCAAGGGCGGCCTCAAGCCAGGGCAGCGGCGCTGGGTATTGCCACTGACCGACCCGAGCATGCTGGCGCGTACTTCTGGCTAAAAAATGTAGACAGTTCGCTATTGGATTGTACACACTGTTAGCCGTATGCCCCCGTGGGTTTTAGCGGAAAGTCGTAGGCTAAAGGCCTTGACACAAGTGACCGACCAGTCTTGTGACTACCCGGCTCTTTGCGTATCCTCGGCGGTCCGTCAGAACAGTAAATAGCGGAATGCCCACCATGTCAGACCTGAAAACTGCCGCTCTCGAATATCACGCTCAACCTCGCCCGGGGAAACTGAGCGTCGAACTTTCCAAGCCAACTGCCACTGCCCGTGACCTCGCCCTGGCCTACAGCCCAGGTGTTGCCGAGCCGGTGCGTGAAATTGGCCGGGATCCAGAGCTGGCATACAAATACACCGGCAAAGGCAACCTGGTTGCGGTGATTTCCGATGGCACTGCCATCCTCGGTCTGGGTGACCTCGGCCCACTGGCTTCCAAGCCGGTCATGGAAGGCAAGGGCGTTCTGTTCAAGCGTTTCGCAGGTATCGACGTATTCGACATCGAAGTCGAATCGGAAAGCCCGCAAGCATTCATCGACACCGTTCGCCGCATCTCGATCACCTTCGGTGGCATCAACCTCGAAGATATCAAGGCGCCAGAGTGCTTCGAGATCGAACGCACGCTGATCGAACAGTGCGACATTCCGGTGTTCCACGATGACCAGCACGGTACCGCCATCGTTACTGCGGCCGGCATGATCAACGCCCTGGAAATCGCCGGCAAGAAGCTCGAAGAAGCCAAGATCGTGTGCCTGGGTGCCGGTGCAGCTGCCATCTCCTGCATGAAGTTGCTGGTGAGCATGGGTGCCAAGGTCGAGAACATCTACATGATCGACCGCAGCGGCGTAATCCACGCTGGCCGTGACGACCTGAACCAGTACAAGGCCCAGTTCGCCCACGCGACCGACAAGCGCACCCTGGCCGACGCCCTGGAGGGTGCCGACGTGTTCGTTGGCCTTTCCGGCCCGAACCTGCTGAGCGCGGAAGGCCTGAAGTCGATGGCGGCCAACCCGATCGTGTTCGCCTGCTCCAACCCTGATCCGGAAATTTCGCCAGCGCTGGCTCACGCCACCCGCAGCGACGTGATCATGGCCACCGGCCGTTCGGACTACCCGAACCAGGTCAACAACGTACTGGGCTTCCCGTTCATCTTCCGTGGTGCCCTGGACGTACGCGCCAAGCGCATCAACGAAGAAATGAAAATCGCTGCGGCCATCGCCCTGAAAGACCTGGCCAAGCTGCCGGTACCCAAGGAAGTGTGCGATGCCTACGGCGTGCAAGCGCTGGAGTTCGGCCGTGAGTACATTATTCCGAAGCCCCTGGATGCCCGCCTGATCACCGTCGTTTCCGACGCCGTGGCCAAGGCTGCCATCGAGTCCGGCGTTGCTACCCTGCCGTATCCAAAGCACTACCCGCTCAAGAGCGTGGATGACGTGTTCAACGGCTGATTGCTGTTGTAGCGGTGTAAAAAGCCCCGGCTCTTTCGAGCCGGGGCTTTTTTATGCGCGGTGGGAATGCGTCGGGGCCGGCAGGTGAGGGGCAGGGGCCGACAGTGTCGGCGCCCGTAGGGTCGAACGCCGCCGTGCACCTGCCCCGGATTGCCTCAGAACAGGTCCATCGGCGTCGCTTCATCCGCTGGCAATGGGCTGCCCGGCACGGCCCCATTGCCCAGTTCGTCCACCGATGGCGGCGAATCCTCGGCCTTGAACAGCTCGAAGTAGGCATTGGGTGTGCCCGGCGAAGCTGCCCGGCCGCTGACGGGGTCTACGCGCAGGCTGAGAATGCCTTCTGGCTCGGCCGGCGCATGTGCAGGCTTGTTCTTGAGTGCCGCACCCATGAAGCTCATCCAGATCGGCAGCGCCGCCGTGCCGCCGTACTCCCGGTGGCCCAGGGTTTCCGGCTGGTCGAAGCCAACCCACACGGTAGTCACGTAGTCGGCGTTGTAGCCAGAGAACCAGGCGTCCTTGGACTCGTTGGTGGTACCGGTCTTGCCTGCCAGGTCGGTGCGGCCCAAAGCCAGCGCCCGGCGGCCGGTGCCGCGCTTGATCACGTCCTGCAGCATGCTGGTGAGAATATAGGTGGTACGCCCGTCGATGATGCGCTCGGCAACCGCTGGTGGCTGCGCTGCCGCAGGAGTTTGGCCGGGGGCCGCCGGTGCCTCGCCGGGCATGCTGGCGGTGCTGATCGGCTGCTCGGGGGCGGCCAGGCCGGCCTGGTCTTCAGTACCTTGGGGTACGCGAGCCGGGTTGGCGGTGAACAGCGTTTCGCCACTGCGGCTCTCGATACGGTCGATCAGGTAGGGGGCAATCTTGTAGCCACCGTTGGCAAAGGTGCTCCAGCCTGTAGCGATTTCCATCGGCGTCAGGGTGGCGGTACCCAGGGCCAGCGACAGGTTGCGCGGCAGGTCCTGCTTGTTGAAGCCGAACTTGGCGATGTAGTCGATGGTGCGGTCCACGCCCATGGCCTGCAGCAAGCGGATCGAAACCAGGTTGCGCGACTTGTACAGCGCTTCGCGCATGCGGATCGGGCCGAGGAACGTGTTGGTATCGTTCTTCGGTCGCCACACCTTATCGACCGATTCGTCGACGAATACGATCGGCGCGTCGTTGACCAGGCTGGCGGCGGTATAGCCACTGTCCAGTGCAGCGCTGTAGATGAACGGCTTGAAGCTTGAGCCCGGTTGGCGTTTGGCCTGCATCGCCCGGTTGTAGTTGCTCTGCTCGAACGAGAAACCGCCGACCAAGGCGCGGATGGCGCCGCTGTTAGGGTCGAGGGTGACCAGTGCACTCTGTGCCCCCGGCACCTGGCTGAACTTGAAGGTGCCATCGTCCAGGCGTTGCAGGCGCACCAGGTCACCGACCTGGGCGACATCGGCGGGCGATTGCGGGGTGCGGCCCTGGGCGTTGCTGTTGATGAACGGGCGCGCCCATTTCATGGTGTCCCAGGCCACATGCACCTGCTGGCCGTCACGGGTCAGCACCGCAAGGCCGGTTTTTTCGACCCGGGTGACGATGCCGGGCTCCAGCCCGCCCAAGGTGCGTTGCTTGCCCAGTTCCTGGCGCCAGGCAGCCTCGGTGCGCCCCGGGAAGCGGGCTTCAGGGCCGCGGTAGCCGTGGCGCTCGTCATAATCGGACAGGCCATTGAGGATGGCCTTGTTGGCCATTTCCTGCATGTCGCTGGGCACGGTGGTGGTAACGCGGAAGCCTTCGGTGTAAGCCTCGCTGCCGTAGCGGCCAACCATTTCCGCGCGAGCCATTTCCGCGACGTACGGTGCATTCACCTCGGGCGTCGGCACGTGATAGCTGGCGTTGAGTGGCTCGTCCAAGGCGGCCTGGTAGCTGGCCTGGTCAATCTTGCCCAGCTTGTACATGCGGCCCAGGATCCAGTCGCGGCGCTCTTTGGCGCGCACCGGGTTGGCCAGGGGGTTGAAGCGCGAGGGCGCCTTGGGCAGGCCGGCGATCATCGCCATCTGTGCCAGGCTCACGTCACGGATCGACTTGCCGTAGTAGACCTGGGCCGCGGCGTCGATACCGTAGGCGCGGTTGCCGAGGTAGATCTTGTTCACGTACAGCTCAAGAATCTCGTCCTTGGTCAGCTCCCGCTCGATCTGCAGGGCCAACAGAATTTCGTTGGTCTTGCGCGAGAAGCTGCGCTCGCTGGTCAGGAAGAAGTTCTTGGCCACCTGCATGGTGATGGTGCTGCCGCCGGTCTGAATGTGCCCGGTTTTCACCAGCTGGGTGGCCGCGCGCATCAGGCTGCTGGGGTCCACGCCGTAGTGGTTGAGGAAATTGTCGTCCTCGGCTGACAGCAATGCCTGAATGAACTGTGGGGGAATGTCTGCGAAACGGATCGGCGAACGGCGCATTTCGCCAAATTCGGCAATCAGCTTGCCATCGCTGCTGTACACCTTGAGGGGGATCTGCAACTGGATGCTTCTGAGCGAATCGACCGAGGGCAGGTTGGGACTAAGATACAGAAACGCACCGCTCACACCGAGTACGAGCGCGCAAATGACTGCGACGGAAGACCACCAGAAGAACTTCAGCAGACGTATCAAGGCTTTTCGGTGTCCAGGTTGAAAGTGGATTGCACGCAGGTCCGGCGGACCAAAAAACGCTGGGCATTATACGCATTTTTTCGCCTTTCCGGGCCACCGGCCAGGCAGCCCGTCGCCCTGACGGATGGCCCCGGCCCAGTGTTGCCGCGGGGGCGCGACATACAGCAAGGAATTCGCAATGCTTGGACGCTTCGGCAAGGATGCCGGTTCACTGGTAGGGGTGGAAATTACCGCTCACGCCATTCATCTGGTGCAACTGCAACAGCGCAAAGGCGGCTGGCGGGTGCTGGGTTGGGCCCATGAGCCTCTGCAGCTCGGGGCAGGCAATGACTGGGCAGCAGCGCCCGAGCAGGTCTCGGCGGCATTGCAGCGCGCCCATCGGCGCAGCGGCCTCGGCGAGCGGCGGCTGGCTCTGGCGCTGCCCGCCAGCCAGGTCATCTGCAAGCTGTGTCCCCTGCCAGTGGGGCCCGGTGAGGAGCAACTGGAGGCGCAGTTGCTGGCGGATGCCGAACGGTTGTTTCCGTTCCCGCTGGAAGACCTGGCCCTGGACTTCCAGGTCCTGGGGGCTTCAGGTGTTCAGCCAGCCTGCAGCGAGGTGCTGGTTGCAGCGTGTCGGCAGAGTGCACTGGCACCCCTCCAAGCGCTGGTGCAGCAGGCGGGGCTGCAACTGGAGGCGGTCGAGGTCGACAGTATTGCCCTGCGCCGCATGCTGCCTGCGGGTGAGCAGGCTGGGGCGGCGTTGCTGCGTATCGAACCCCACCGGGCGACTGTTCATGCCTGGGCGCCTGGCGGGGCGCTGCAGCGTCGGGAGCTGCGGGCAGCTGACGGGGATATGGCCGCGCAACTGCCCGAGCGGCTGCCCGCGCTGCTCGCCGAAGGGCTTTTACCTGCCAGGTTGTGGGTCAGCAACTGGTCGCCGCTGCAGCCGGGCTGGCTGCAGGCCCTGGGCCAAAGCCTGGCGCTGCCGTGCCAAGAACTGCCTGCGCTGGCCGGGCTTGCCCAGGTCGATGGGCCGATGCTGCTGGCGAGTGCCCTGGCGCTTGGAGGGGCGCGACCATGATGCGGCTGAACCTTCTGCCGTGGCGCGAACGCCAGCGCCAGGCGGCCATGCGCCGGTTTCGCAGCCATCTGGTGGCTGGCGCCTTGCTGGCATTGTGCGCCGTGACGCTGGTCGACCAACAGGCACGCCAGCGCGGCCAGCAACAAGCGTTGGCCAACGCCCAGCGCCAGGCAGCCCTGGAAACCCTGGGCCTGGAGGCTCAGCCACTGGCTGATGTGCGTGCCCAGCATGCCGCACTGCTCGGCCGCCTGGCGGTGCTGGAGGGCCTGCAGGCTCAGCAGGGGGTTCTGCCTGGCGTATTCGCCGACCTCGAAAGGGCACTGCCATTGGGCATGCAGTTGCTGGGCCTCAGCCTGGAAAACGGCCGCCTGGAGTTGACCGGGCTCGCCACCTCCGGCGCCGTACTGGCCCAGTTCATGCGCGACCTCGAGCGCTCCGGCGTGCTGCTGGACCTGGAGCTCAAACACATCAAGAGCCAGCCAGGCGGCGATGAGTTCTTGCTGGCTGCGCGCGTGGCGGCGTTCTGGTCGTGACCAGGGTGCAACTGCTCGCATGGCTTGGCGCAGCCGAGCGCTCCAGCCGCTTCCGGCGGCTGGCACCTGTGGCACTGGCGGTGCTGCTGTTCGGCCTGGGCTGCGCGATTCGCCTGCCGGGCATGTTGCAGCAGCAGGGTGAAGAAGAGGGCAAGCACGCCGAGCTGAACCGGCAGCAGGCTGCCACGCAGGCGCAGATTGCCGAGTTGCAGGGGGTGCGGGCACAGCTGGCGAGCGATGGGCAGCGCTTGCAAAAGGCACAATGGCAGCTGGCTGCCGGCGAAAGCATGAGCGACCTGCTAGACCGCCTGTCGGGTTCGGGGCGCGAGCACGGCCTGCTCGTCGAGCGCCTCGATGTGCACGAGCAGCAGCAGCGGCATGGCTTCAGCGTAGTGCCACTGGAGTTGCAGGTGGTGGGCAGCTACCCAGCCTTGCGGGGCTGGCTGGACGAGTGGTTGGGGCAGGCGCGTGTCATGCACGGTCGCAGCATGCGCCTGGCAGCCGGCGGTGGCGAACCAGGCCTGCTGCGTTTGCAACTGCGGGTCGATGCCTATCACGCGCCGGTTGCCGGGGCGGCAGTCGCCATGCTTGCGCGGCTGCCTGCCAGGCCGGCAACGCGGGCACCGGCCATGGATCCGTTCGCCGCGTTGGCAACGCACCTGTCGGGTGGTTTGACCCGCGCGCCCCTGGCCCAGTTGGAAATGGTCGGCAGCCTGACGCGTGGGCAGGAACATCAAGCGCTGCTGCGGGCGGCCGGCAGGCTCTACCGCGTCCGCCTTGGGGACCGGGTAGGGCGTGATCAAGGGATAGTGATGCACATCGGCCCGCGCCAGGTCGAAGTGCGCGAACGGTTGTTCATGGCGGGGGTGTGGCATGAACGCACGGCGTTCATCACCCTCGCAAAACGCCTGGGCAAGGAGGCCCCGGATCAGAATGAGAACGAGGATGATCTACCTGCTGGCGGCCCTGCTGCCCATGCCTCTGGCGACCGCGACGCCTTACCAGGGTGAGCCGCTGTCGCTGCACTTTCAGGATGTCGAGATTCGCTCGGTTTTGCAGGTACTCGCCGACTACGCCGGCGTCAACCTGGTCGCCAGCGACGAGGTGCAGGGCAATGTCACCCTGCGCTTGCAGGATGTGCCGTGGGATCAGGCGCTGGACCTGGTCTTGCGCAGCAAAAGCCTCGCCCGGCGCCAGGAGGGCAATGTGCTGCTGGTGGCGCCGGCGGCCACGCTGGCTGCGCAAACTGCCGAAGCGCGTGCGGGGCAGGTGCTGGAGGCGCAGTTGCAGCCCATGCGCCGGGAGCTGTTGCCTGTTCACCATGCCAAGGCTGCCGAACTTGCGGAACTGCTCAAGACCAGCCTGGCCGACGAAAGCCTGCTCGCCGGTTGGGGCAGCCTGAGTGTCGATGAGCGCACCAATACCCTGGTGGCCTACCTGCCGGCCGAACGCCTCGATGAACTGCGGCAACTGGTGGCGCAGCTGGATGTGCCGGTGCGCCAGGTGGCGATCGAGGCGCGCATCGTCGAGGCCAACGTCGATTACGAGAAAGCCCTTGGGGTGCGCTGGGGCAGCCCTTTGTATGGCGACAACCCGCTGCCGGGCAAGTCGCTGTTCGTCGACCTGGGTGTCGAGCGGGCTGGCAGCAGCATCGGCCTTGGCCTGCTGCGCGGGGATGTGCTGCTGGACCTTGAGCTCAGCGCCATGGAAAAAAGCGGCAATGGCGAGATCATTTCGCAACCCAAGGTGGTCACGGCCGACAAGGAAACGGCCAGGATCCTCAAGGGCACCGAGGTGCCCTACCAGGAAACCACCAAGAGCGGCGCCACCTCGGTGTCGTTCCGCGAGGCCTCGCTGTCGTTGGAGGTGACCCCGCAAATTACCCCGGACAACAAGGTAATCATGGCTGTCAGGGTGACCAAGGACGAACCGGATTACGTCAATGCCTTGAACAACGTGCCGCCGATCCGCAAGAACGAGGTGAATGCCAAGGTTCGCGTGGCCGACGGCGAAACGATCGTGATTGGCGGCGTGTACTCGACCTCGCAAAACAATGTGGTCGACAAGGTGCCATTTTTGGGTGATCTGCCGTATGTTGGGCGGCTGTTTCGACGCGATGCATTACAAGAGAAAAAATCCGAGCTGCTGGTCTTCCTGACTCCGCGTATCATGAGTGACCAGGCGATTGCTGTGAGTCGTTGATTCTGTGCGAAATTTGATACTTGTGGGGCCCATGGGTGCTGGTAAAAGCACCATCGGCCGCCTATTGGCCAAAGAGCTGCGCCTGCTGTTCAAGGATTCCGACAAGGAAATCGAACTGCGTTGCGGCGCCAACATCCCGTGGATTTTCGACAAGGAAGGCGAGCCGGGTTTCCGTGATCGCGAGCAAGCGATGATTGCCGAGCTGTGTGGCCTCGACGGCGTGGTCCTGGCCACCGGTGGCGGTGCCGTCATGCGCGAAGCCAACCGCCAGGCGCTGCACCAGGGCGGCCGGGTAATCTACCTGCACGCCTCGGTCGAACAGCAGGTCGGCCGCACGGCGCGCGACCGCAATCGCCCGCTGCTGCGCACCGCCAACCCCGAGGCCACCCTGCGGAACCTGCTGGAAACCCGCGACCCGCTCTACCGCGAGATCGCCGACCTGGTCGTAGAAACCGACGAGCGGCCACCACGCATGGTGGTGATCGACATCCTCGAGCGCTTGCAGCAGTTGCCGCCCCGTTAACCCGGGACTATTCTCGGCCACCAGCGCCGAGGCGAGGTTCAACGTTACCGCGCAGGTCGCCAGAACGGCACCGCGCCCAAGAACATTGTGGGGATACATGCAGACACTGAAGGTCGACCTGGGCGAGCGTAGCTACCCGATCTACATTGGCGAAGGCCTGTTGGACCAGCCCGAGCTGCTCGCGCCGCACATTGCCGGCCGGCAGGTTGCCATCGTCTCCAACGAGACCGTCGCGCCGCTGTATCTCGACCGCCTGGCCAAGACCCTGGGGGCCTACTCGGTGCTGCCAGTGGTACTGCCCGATGGCGAAGCCCACAAGAACTGGGAAACCCTGCAACTGATCTTCGATGGCCTGCTGACGGCGCGGCATGACCGCCGTACCACCGTGGTCGCCCTGGGCGGCGGGGTGGTCGGTGACATGGCCGGCTTTGCCGCTGCCTGCTATCAGCGGGGCGTGGACTTCATCCAGGTGCCGACCACCCTGTTGTCCCAGGTCGATTCCTCGGTAGGCGGCAAGACCGGCATCAACCACCCGCTGGGCAAGAACATGGTCGGCGCCTTCTACCAGCCCAACGCGGTGCTGATCGATACCACCAGCCTGAAGACCCTGCCGGCGCGCGAGCTTTCGGCAGGCCTGGCCGAAGTGATCAAGTACGGGCTGATCTGTGACAAGCCCTTCCTCGCCTGGCTCGAAGACAATATGCAGGCCCTGCGTACCCTCGACTCGGCAGCCCTGACCGAAGCCATTCGCCGCTCGTGTGCGGCCAAGGCCGCAGTGGTGGGCGCCGACGAACGCGAGTCTGGCGTGCGGGCCACGCTGAACTTGGGGCATACCTTCGGGCATGCCATCGAAACCCACATGGGCTATGGCGTGTGGCTGCACGGCGAAGCCGTGGCGGCGGGCACGGTCATGGCCCTGGAAATGTCCATGCGCCTTGGCTGGCTCGACCAGGCCGAGCGCGATCGCGGAATCCGCCTGTTGCAGGACGCAGGTTTGCCGGTGGTGCCACCACAGGAAATGACCCCGGCGCATTTCATGGAGCACATGGCGGTCGACAAGAAGGTGCTCGACGGGCGTCTGCGTCTGGTGCTGCTGCGCCAGATGGGCGAGGCCGTGGTCACCGACGACTATCCGAAAGAGACTCTACAGGCCACGCTGTCGGCGGATTACCGCGCGATCGTGGCCCAGCTTTGAGGTTGTGACAGCGCAATGACCAGTTTGCATGCCGATGAGGCCTTTCTCGACCATTACCAGTTGAGCCACGATCCGTTCGCACCGCGGGTGCCCGGCTTCAAGTTTTTCCCTGCCCAGCGCAAGCCTGTGCTCGGCCAGCTGCACCACCTGGCTCGCTACAGCCAACTGATGCTGGTCGTCACCGGCCCGCAGGGTAGCGGCAAGACCCTGCTGCGCCAGGCGCTGGTGGCCAGTACCAACAAGCAGGCGGTGCAGAGCGTCGTGGTGTCCGCCCGTGGTGCCAGCGATGCTGCCAGTGTATTGGGCCAGGTCGCGCAGAACCTGGACGTGGCCCAGCCGGAGATGCAGGCGATCCTGTCCAAGGTGGTGCAACTGGCACTCACCGGGCAGGAAGTGTACTTGCTGGTGGACGATGCGGAACAACTCGACGAGTCGGCACTCCAAGCGTTGCTGGAATTGGCGGCGGGGGTGCCGGAAGGGCGCCCGCACGTGTTCCTGTTTGGTGAGCCTTCGCTGATTGCAGGGTTGGACGAGCTCAATGTCGAGGAAGAACGCTTCCACATCATCGAGCTGGCCCCCTACAGTGAAGAGGAACCCCGCGAATACCTGGAGCAGCGCCTGGAAGGCGCAGGCCGGGGCATCGAGGTGTTCAGCCGTGAACAGATCGTCGATATCCATGAAAACTCCGACGGCTGGCCTGGCAACATCAACCAGGTCGCCCGTGACACTTTGATCGAAGCCATGATCGCCAGCCGGACGACGGCCAAGCGACCATCCATGGGGTTCAAGATGCCAAAAAAACATGTGCTCGCGTTGTCTGCCGTGGTCGTGGTTGCCGTTGCAGCTGCCGTGTTGATGCCCAAGAAAGGCGAAAAAGCGCCGGCCGACGCACCGGCTGCCCAGGCTCAGTTACCGCTTGGCGACGGCAAGCAGGGCGCCAACATCGAGTTCTCTGGCTCGTCCCAGCCGGTGCCGCTGCCATTGGGAGGGCAGTCACAGCCGGTGATGCGCGAGCCGCTGGCCCAGGCCGCAGGCATGGGTGAGGGGGAAGAAGGCAGCCCGGCTGGCGATACCGCCCTGCAGCCTGGAAACCCGCCGCCGACCGTGACCACCATCGCCCCGCCGCAAGGCGTAGCGGCGGGCCCCGCGCCGACGCCTGCGCAACCCGTGCAGCAGGTTGCGCCTGCGCAAAAACCGGTCGCAACCCAGCCTGCCAAGCCGGTTGCGACGGCCAAGCCGGCCCCGGCACCGACCCAGGTCGCCGTGGCCAAGCCGGCCGCCAAGCCTGCTGAAAAGCCAGCCGCTGGCGGCACTGGCAACAGCAGCTGGTACGCCGGGCAGAAACCGGGCAATTACGTGGTGCAGATCCTCGGCACCAGCTCCGAGGCCTCGGCGCAGGCGTACGTGAAAGCCCAGGGTGGCGACTATCGCTACTTCAAGAAAGACCTGCAAGGCAAGCCGCTGTATGTGGTCACTTACGGCAGTTTCGCCAGCCGCGATGCTGCGGTTGCGGCAATCAAGAACTTGCCAGCGAAGGTCCAGGCTGGTAAACCTTGGCCACGTACCGTCGCCAGCGTCCAACAAGAGCTGGCCTCGGCCCGCTGATACCTGCCGGGCGGCACCACCCCGCTGCCCTGTTGCTAAGCGAATTCTAGCTTTCGACTAGCCTGCTGCGCCCGAGCGCGGCAGGTTTTTCTGTCCCAGACTGCCGGCCACAAGCCCCGAGTTGCAGTCATGGCTGAAACGCTTCAGACTCGAGTCAAGCGTCTATCACGGCGCATGACGCAAAAACATTCAAAATGGCGACATAAATTTTCAATGGTGAGACATGAAAATTTGTGAGCATCGCTGTCGCTGTGCAACAATGGTTTTCCATGGCCACCGCAAAAAAGCTGGCGTTTGATCGGCGTGGATGGTAAGTGGTTGTTAAAAAAGAGATTTGCCTCCGTTGAGAGGTGAACCTGGTGAGAATGTGTCTATGAAAACAGGTCTGTACCATCCCGAAGAATTCAAGGACAACTGTGGTTTTGGCCTGATCGCCCATATGACGGGCGAGGCGAGCCACCACCTTCTGCAAACCGCCATGCAGGCACTGACTTGCATGACCCACCGCGGTGGCATCAACGCCGACGGCAAGACCGGTGACGGTTGCGGTCTGCTGATTCAGAAGCCCGATCAGTTCCTGCGCGCCATGGCCCAGGAGCATTTTGCCGTCGAGTTGCCCAAGCAGTACGCCGTTGGCATGGTGTTCTTCAACCAGGACCCGGTCAAAGCCGAAGCTGCACGTGCCAACATGGATCGCGAGATCATCGCTGCCGGGCTGAAGCTGGTTGGCTGGCGCAAGGTGCCGATCGACACCAGCGTTCTCGGCCGCCTGGCCATGGAGCGCCTGCCGCAGATCGAGCAGGTGTTCATCGGCGGTGAGGGCCTGAGCGACCAGGAATTCGCCATCAAGCTGTTCAGCGCCCGGCGCCGTTCGTCGGTTGCCAACGCCGATGACGCCGACCACTACATCTGCAGCTTCTCGCACAAGACCATCATCTACAAAGGCCTGATGATGCCGCGCGATCTCGCGGCGTTTTACCCGGACCTGGGTGACGAGCGCCTGCAAACGGCGATCTGCGTGTTCCACCAGCGCTTCTCGACCAACACCCTGCCGAAGTGGCCGCTGGCGCAGCCGTTCCGCTTCCTCGCTCACAACGGCGAGATCAACACCATTACCGGTAACCGCAACTGGGCCATGGCCCGTCGCACCAAGTTCGCCAACGACCTGATCCCCGACCTCGCAGAGCTTGGCCCGCTGGTCAACCGCGTCGGTTCGGACTCCTCGAGCATGGACAACATGCTGGAGCTGATGGTCACCGGCGGTATCGACCTGTTCCGCGGCGTGCGCATGCTGGTACCGCCAGCCTGGCAGAACGTCGAGACCATGGACGCCGACCTGCGCGCGTTCTACGAATACAACTCCATGCACATGGAGCCGTGGGACGGTCCGGCCGGTATCGTCATGACCGAAGGCCGCCATGCGGTGTGCCTGCTCGACCGTAACGGCCTGCGCCCGGCGCGCTGGGTGACCACCACCAATGGCTACATCACCATCGCCTCTGAAATCGGCGTGTGGGGCTACCAGCCTGAGGAAGTATTGGCCAAGGGCCGCGTGGGCCCGGGCCAGATCCTTGCCGTGGACACCGAAACCGGGCAGATCCTCGATACCGATGCCATCGACGACCGCCTGAAGTCGCGCCACCCGTACAAGCGTTGGCTGCGTCAGCACGCCACGCGTATCCAGGCGACGCTGACCGACGACCAGGGCGTGGCCAGCTACGACGCTGACCAGCTCAAGCAATACATGAAAATGTTCCAGGTCACCTTCGAAGAGCGTGACCAGGTGCTGCGCCCGTTGGGTGAGCAGGGCCAGGAGGCCGTTGGCTCGATGGGTGACGACACGCCGATGGCTGTGCTGTCGCAACGTGTGCGTTCGCCATACGACTTCTTCCGCCAACAGTTCGCCCAGGTGACCAACCCACCGATCGACCCGCTGCGCGAAGCGATCGTGATGTCGCTGGAAATCTGCCTCGGCGCTGAGCGCAACATCTTCCAGGAGTCCCCGGAGCACGCCTCGCGGGTGATCCTCAGCTCGCCAGTCATTTCCCCGGCCAAGTGGCGTTCGCTGATGAACCTGGAGCGTGCAGGCTTCGAGCGTCAGCTGATCGACCTCAACTATGAGCAGAGCGTCGGCCTGGAAGCGGCGATCCGCAACATTGCCGACCAGGCTGAAGAAGCCGTGCGCGCGGGCAAGACCCAGCTGGTGCTGAGCGACCGCTACATTGCCCCGGGCAAGCTGCCTGTGCATGCTTCGCTGGCCGTGGGTGCCGTACACCACCGCCTGACCGAGCAGGGCCTGCGTTGCGACAGCAACATCCTGGTGGAAACCGCCACAGCCCGCGACCCGCATCACTTCGCCGTGCTGCTGGGCTTCGGTGCGTCGGCCGTCTACCCGTACCTGTCCTACGAAGTGCTCGCCGACCTGATTCGTACCGGTGAAGTGCTGGGCGACCTGGACGAGGTGTTCAAGTACTACCGCAAAGGCATTTCCAAAGGCTTGCTGAAGATCCTGTCGAAGATGGGCATCTCCACCATCGCCTCGTACCGGGGTGCGCAGCTGTTCGAAGCCATCGGCCTGTCCGAAGAAGTGGTCGGCCTGAGCTTCAAGGGGGTGTCCAGCCGCATCAAGGGTGCACGCTTCGAAGACCTGGAAAGCGACCAGAAGCTGCTGGCAGCCGAAGCCTGGAGCGCGCGCAAGCCGATCCAGCAAGGCGGCCTGCTGAAGTTCGTGCACGGTGGCGAGTACCACGCCTACAACCCGGACGTGGTCAACACGCTGCAGGCTGCAGTGCAGCAGGGTGACTACGCCAAGTTCAAGGAATACACCACGCTGGTCGACCAGCGCCCGGTGTCGATGATCCGCGACCTGCTGAAGGTCAAGGTGGCCGACCAGCCGTTGGCGCTGGAACAGGTCGAGCCGCTGGAGGCCATCCTCAAGCGCTTCGACTCCGCCGGTATTTCCCTTGGCGCCCTGTCGCCGGAAGCGCACGAAGCTTTGGCCGAGGCGATGAACCGCCTGGGCGCGCGCTCCAACTCCGGTGAGGGTGGCGAAGACCCGTCGCGCTACGGCACCATCCGCAGCTCGAAGATCAAGCAGGTGGCCACCGGCCGCTTTGGTGTGACCCCGGAATACCTGGTGAACGCCGAAGTGCTGCAGATCAAGGTGGCCCAGGGCGCCAAGCCCGGCGAGGGCGGCCAGCTGCCAGGTGGCAAGGTCAATGGCCTGATCGCCAAGCTGCGCTATGCGGTACCGGGCGTGACCTTGATCTCGCCGCCACCGCACCACGACATTTACTCGATCGAAGACCTGGCCCAGCTGATCTACGACCTCAAGCAGGTCAACCCGCAGGCCCTGGTGTCGGTCAAGCTGGTGGCGGAGGCCGGCGTGGGCACCATTGCCGCCGGTGTGGCCAAGGCTTATGCCGACCTGATCACCATTTCCGGCTATGACGGTGGTACCGGTGCGTCGCCGCTGACCTCGATCAAGTACGCCGGCGCCCCGTGGGAACTGGGCCTGGCCGAAACCCACCAGACCCTGCGCGGCAACGACCTGCGCGGCAAGGTGCGGGTACAGACCGACGGTGGCCTGAAAACCGGCCTGGACGTGATCAAGGCTGCCATCCTCGGCGCCGAAAGCTTCGGCTTTGGCACCGCGCCCATGATCGCCCTGGGCTGCAAGTACCTGCGCATCTGCCACCTGAACAACTGCGCGACCGGCGTAGCCACGCAGAATGACAAGCTGCGCAAGGACCACTACATCGGCACCGTCGACATGGTGATCAATTTCTTCACCTTCGTCGCCGAAGAAACCCGTGAGTGGCTGGCCAAGCTGGGCGTGCGCAGCCTCGGCGAACTGATCGGCCGTACCGACCTGCTCGACGTGCTGCCAGGCGACACCGAGCGTCAGCGGTACCTGGACCTGTCGCCGCTGCTGGGCAGCTCGCACATTCCGGCAGACAAGCCACAGTTCTGCGAAGTCGACAGGAACCCGCCGTTCGACGAAGGCCACCTGGCCGAGAAGATGGTGGAAATGGCCATGCCGGCCATTCGTGACCAGGCCGGTGGCGAGTTCAGCCTCGACATCTGCAACTGCGACCGTTCCATCGGCGCGCGTGTATCGGGCGAGATCGCCCGCCTGCACGGCAACCAGGGCATGGCCGCGGCGCCGATCACGTTCCGCTTCAAAGGGACCGCGGGCCAGAGCTTCGGTGTGTGGAACGCCGGTGGCCTGAACCTGCACCTGGAAGGCGACGCCAACGACTACGTCGGCAAGGGCATGACCGGTGGCAAGCTCACCATCGTGCCGCCTGCTGGCAGCCCGTTCGCCACCCAGGACAGCGCCATCCTCGGCAACACCTGCCTGTACGGTGCCACTGGCGGCAAACTGTTTGCCGCCGGTACTGCCGGCGAGCGCTTCGCTGTCCGTAACTCCGGCGCCCACGCTGTTGTCGAGGGTACCGGCGATCACTGCTGTGAATACATGACCGGCGGCTTTGTCTGCGTGCTGGGCAACACCGGTTACAACTTCGGTTCTGGCATGACTGGCGGCTTCGCCTACGTGCTCGACATGGACAACAGCTTCGTCGACAAGCTCAACCACGAGCTGGTGGAAATCCAGCGTATCAGTGGGGAAGCCATGGAAGCTTACCGCAGCCATCTGGCGCGGGTCCTTGCCGAGTATGTGGAGGAAACCGGCAGCGAGTGGGGGCGTGAGCTCTCGGAGAACCTGGACGACTACGTGCGGCGCTTCTGGCTGGTCAAGCCCAAGGCAGCCAACCTGAAGCAACTGCTGTCCAGCACTCGCGCCAACCCGCAGTAACAACAGCTGCAAGTGGCAAGCCTCAAGCTGCACGCAGAAGCAGCACGAGGTTTGCCCGGCTTAAGTGATCGTCTTGCAGTTTGCAGCGTGTAGCTTGCAGCTGCTGTAAAGAGGTTTTGAAAAATGGCTGAACGTCTGAACAACGACTTCCAGTTCATCGAAGTGGGCCGCAAGGACCCGAAGAAAAAGCTGCTGCGCCAGCGCAAGAAAGAGTTCGTGGAAATCTACGAGCCGTTCAAGCCGCAGCAGTCCGTGGAGCAGGCGCACCGTTGCCTGGGCTGCGGTAACCCGTACTGCGAATGGAAGTGCCCGGTGCACAACTTCATCCCCAACTGGTTGAAGCTGGTTTCCGAGGGCAACATCCTGGCGGCAGCGGAGCTGTCGCACCAGACCAACACCCTGCCCGAAGTGTGCGGCCGGGTGTGCCCGCAAGACCGCCTGTGCGAGGGTGCCTGCACCCTGAACGACGGCTTTGGCGCGGTGACCATCGGCTCGGTGGAGAAGTACATCACCGATACCGCCTTTGCCATGGGCTGGCGCCCGGACATGTCCAAGGTCAAGCCCACCGGCAAGCGCGTCGCCATCATTGGCGCAGGCCCTGCTGGCCTGGGCTGCGCCGACGTGCTGGTGCGCGCCGGGGTTACCCCGGTGGTATTCGACAAGAACCCGGAAATCGGTGGCCTGCTGACCTTCGGTATTCCCGAGTTCAAGCTGGAAAAGAGCGTGCTCAGCAACCGCCGCGAAGTGTTCACCGGCATGGGTATCGAGTTCCGCCTCAATACCGAGGTGGGCAAGGACGTGACCATGGAACAACTGCTCGCCGAGTACGACGCAGTGTTCATGGGCATGGGTACCTACACCTACATGAAGGGTGGCTTCCCGGGTGAGGACCTGCCGGGCGTACATGACGCGCTGGACTTCCTGATTGCCAACGTCAACCGCAACCTGGGCTTCGAGAAGTCGCCTGAAGACTTCATCGACATGCAGGGAAAGAAGGTTGTGGTGCTGGGCGGTGGCGACACTGCCATGGACTGCAACCGTACCTCGATCCGCCAGGGTGCCAAGGCGGTGACCTGCGCCTATCGCCGTGACGAAGCCAACATGCCGGGTTCGCGCAAAGAGGTGAAGAACGCCAAGGAAGAAGGCGTGAAGTTCCTCTACAACCGCCAACCCATCGCCATTGTCGGCGAGGACAAGGTCGAGGGTGTGAAGGTGGTCGAAACCCGCCTGGGCGAGCCGGATGCCCGTGGCCGTCGCAGCCCCGAGCCGATTCCGGGTTCCGAGGAAATCCTGCCGGCCGATGCCGTGGTGATCGCCTTTGGCTTCCGCCCAAGCCCGGCGCCATGGTTCGAGCAGCATGACATCCAGCTGGACAGCCAGGGCCGTGTGGTGGCGCCGGAGAAGGGCAAGTTCAAGCACCAGACCAGCAACCCGAAAGTGTTTGCCGGTGGCGACATGGTGCGCGGTTCGGACCTGGTGGTGACGGCGATCTTCGAAGGGCGCACTGCTGCTGAGGGTATCCTGGACTACCTGGAAGTCTGATTCTCGACCTGTTCGCGGGCACGCCCGCTGCCACAGGGTTCGGCGCAGAACCTGTGGGAGCGGGCGTGCCCGCGAAGCTTTTGTATACAAAAACGCTTGATCTGTGGCATCCAATAGACAAAACGCATGGCCATGGCCGTGCCTTTTGCGCTGGCGTCTGAGAAAATGCCCGCACTATTTTTCCGGATGCCGACATGACTGCCCTGAAGAACGATCGTTTCCTGCGTGCACTGCTCAAGCAACCCGTAGACGTCACCCCGGTGTGGATGATGCGCCAGGCCGGGCGCTACCTGCCGGAGTACCGCGCCAGCCGTGCCAAGGCAGGCGATTTCATGAGCCTGTGCATGAACCCGCAGTTCGCCTGCGAGGTTACCTTGCAGCCGCTGGACCGCTACCCGCTGGACGCGGCGATCCTGTTCTCCGACATCCTCACCATCCCCGATGCCATGGGCCTGGGCCTGTACTTCGAAACCGGCGAAGGCCCGCGTTTCAGGAAGGTCGTCAGTACCCCGGCCGATATCGAAGCCCTGCCGGTTCCCGACCCGCAAAAAGACCTGGGCTACGTGATGGATGCGGTCAGCACCATCCGCCGCGAACTCAACGGCCGCGTTCCGCTCATCGGTTTTTCCGGTAGCCCCTGGACCCTGGCCACCTACATGGTCGAAGGCGGGTCGTCGAAGGACTTCCGCAAGACCAAGGCCATGGCCTATGACAACCCGCAAGCGCTGCACCTGCTGCTGGACAAGCTGGCCCAGTCGGTGACCAGCTACCTCAACGGGCAGATCCTTGCCGGTGCCCAGGCCGTGCAGATCTTCGACACCTGGGGCGGCAACCTGTCAGCGGCGGCCTACCAGGAGTTCTCCCTCGCCTACATGCGCAAGATCGTCAGCGGCCTGATCCGCGAGCATGAAGGGCGCAAGGTGCCGGTCATCCTGTTCACCAAGAACGGTGGCCTGTGGCTTGAAAGCATCGCCGAGGCCGGTGCCGATGCTCTGGGCCTGGACTGGACCTGTGACATTGGCGACGCCCGTCGCCGTGTGGGCGACAAGGTGGCCTTGCAGGGCAACATGGACCCGACCGTGCTGTACGCCAAGCCAGAGGCCATCCGCCAGGAAGTGGCGCGCATCCTGGCCAGCTACGGCCACGGCAACGGCCACGTGTTCAACCTGGGCCACGGCATCACCCCGGAAGTCGACCCGGCGCACGCAGGCGTGTTCATCAACGCGGTGCACGAGCTGTCGGCGCAATACCACGTTTGAGTTTCCAGGCTCCCCGAACCAGGGTTTGGGGAGCCTGTGCCTGCCGCTGCCGTGCATTTCCGAAAATGTGCCGAACGTTCAGCCGTATTCCTACATATAGGCACAGATGTTTCTTCTAATGTCCGACCTCCCTTGAGCAGAGGGCACATTCGCCGCGCGTGAATGTGCCCTTTTGCATTCAACCTTCGGAGTTCGTGATGAATACAAGAAAAACCCTGCGCAGAAGCGTTGTTGCCACCGGTGTGTGGATGGCTATCGCAGGTGCAGGTTTGCAGGTTCAGGTTGCCCAGGCACACGGCCATCTGGCTGACCCGCCTTCACGGGCAGCGCTGTGCCATGCCAACCACAAGAACCTGAACAGCAACTGTGGCGGCGCTCAGTACGAACCGTGGTCGGTCGGTGAGGCCATTGGGCGTTTCCCGGCGGCCGGCCCTGTTGATGGGAAAATTGCCAGCGGTGGTATCCGTGGCGATTTCGGTGCCCTCGACGAGCAGTCGGCCAACCGCTGGCATCTGACCCCCATCGTTGACCGGAACATTCAGTTCGACTGGCATTACCAGGCGCCGCACCCGGTAACCACGTGGGAATACTTCATCACCAAAGCCGACTGGAACCCCAATACCGCACTGAGCCGCGCCTCGTTCGACGACGCGCCGTTCTGTGTAGTCGATGGCAACAACCAGGTGCCCGCCAGCGGCACTGGCACCAACCCCAAGCATAGCTGCACCTTGCCAGCCGACCGTGCAGGCCAGCACGTGATCCTGGGTGTCTGGAAAGTGGGGGATACCGACAAGGCCTTCCATAGCGTGGCTGACGTCGATATTCAACTTGACGGCGGGCCTGCGCCCGAATGGCCGCGCCTGGCCGAGATCAGCGCCAGCCGAGACCTTGAAGTGGGCGACCAGGTGACGGCCCGCGCATTCGATGCCAATGGCGAGCGTCCGTCGCACCATGTGAGCGTCACCATTGACAACGCCGAAGAAGGTATCGCTGCCAACTGGGCTTACAAGCTCGCCAGGCAGATCAACGAAACCCAGACGCTGGTCCGTGCCGGGCAAATGGATGCCGACGGCAACATCGAGCCTGTCCAGGGCTCCAACAGCATCTTCGCCAAAGCCGAAAGTGGCCTGACCAACTACATCCTCGACTTCAAGGCCGCTGCCGGTGAGCCCGCCACCCTGCACCTGCATGATGTCAAACCTGAGTACACCATCGCTGATGGCCAGAGTAGCGTGGACTTTACCGTCATGACCAACAAGGCCTTGACCGTATCGGCGCGGCTGTTCGACGCCAGCAACAAGCAGGTCGCCTACGCACGGCAACTGGTCAACGGCAGCGCGCCGTTCGCCTTGAACGTCGCCAGCGTGCCAGGTGAGCACACCCTCAAGGTCGTCGGCGTGGACAAGCGCGAGCTGCTGCAGGATGAGCGCACGGTCCAGCTCAAGGCGTCGGGTGACGGCTCGTACGACTTTGTCTTCCCGGAGTCGCTGTCCAGCTACCAGGCCGGCACCAAGGTACTGCAGCCCAAGAATGGCAAGGTCTACGAGTGCCAGCCCTTCCCGAACTCGGGTTACTGCGTGCAGTACTCCGCCAATGCCGCCCAGTTCGAGCCAGGTACCGGCTCTCACTGGAACATGGCCTGGACCGAGAAGTAATGCAGCACACCTGGCCCCTCGACGGGGGGCCAGGCCCTTCGAGTACTGTTTATGCAAGCACGAAAATATGCCTGGCAGCAGATCCTCCTGCACTGGGTCTCTGCCTTGGTCATCATTTGGGTACTGCTCAGCGGCTTCTACGTGGCGCACCTGAGTGTCACCCCGACCACGTTTCACTTGGTTGCGTTCGTCAACGTGGCCATGACCACCCTGTTCATCCCGATATTCCTGCTGCGCTGGCTGCTGCGGCGGACCCTGTTCAAACCCGGCAGCCTGGAGGGTGCAGCCAGGGGTGAGCGGATCGCCCATCTTGTCCATGAAGGTTTGTACTGGACCACCGCGATCGTGCTGCTGTCCGGCGTATTGATGATGGACCGGCCCATCGACGTGTTCGGCTGGTTCACCCTCGCGCCGCTGTTGAGCGAACCGTTCTGGCACGGCCTGTGGTTCAAGGTCCACATCTGCGCGTGCCTGCTGCTGGCCCTGGGCGTGTCGGTGCACATTGGCGCCGTGGTGCTGCATGAGCTGGCCGGGCGCCGTGTACTGCGGCGCATGCTGCCCTGATTCGGATGAAGCGCTCATCGCATGTGATCTGGCTGGCGCTGGTGCTGGTAACGCTCGCCGGGCTGATAGCGCGGGAACGGCTGTATCCGTTAACTGCGCCCCCGCTGCTGCCGGCCTCGGCGCTGGCCACGGCAGCCGCCCTGGAGCAACCGTTCTCGACGACCGCCCTGGCCTTGGCATTCGGCTTTCAGCCTGAGCGCCAGCGGTCTAGCCGGGCGGACATCACGCTCAAGGCCTGCTTCGTATCCAGCCAGGGCGGGGCGCGGGCGTTGGTGAAAAGCGCTGGGGGCGAGGCTGTCTACCGGGTCGGTGAGCGGATTGCGGGCCACGGTGTGCTGCGCCGTATCGATGTGCGCTCCATCGTGCTGTGGGTCGACGGCCGCGAGGAAGTCGTGGCGTTGGCTACCCCTGGCCCCAGCGTTTTTCTGCCCATGGGGGCGGCCCCTCGCCCGCGCCCGGTTTCTGATCCTTCATCCCGCCTGTTGCGGGAGGTGCAATGACTTTCAAGCGATATTTGCAAGGCGCCTCGTTCGGCGCCTGTTTGACCCTGTGCTGTTCCCTGGCGCTGGCTGAAATGCCCACCTGGCAACTGGCGATGAGCGATGCCGACGTACGCGAGGTGGTGCGTGAGGTGGGGGAAATCCTCGACCAGACCATCATCCTCGACCCCCGTGTGCAGGGGCGCATCACGGTGCTCTCCAACGAAGCCCTGGATCGTGAAGGCATACGCCGGCTGTTCTACTCGGTGCTCAATGCCCAGGGCTTTGCCGCCGTGAACGACGGCGACCGTTTGCTGGTGCTGCCGGCCAGCGAAGCCAAGGCCTGGGCCAACCAACAGGTGGAGGCCATACCGGCCGCGTTCACCACGCGCGTCTTTACCTTGTCGGGCAGCGTCGCTGCCGACCTGGCCGGCCTGTTGCGGCCGTTGGTGTCCAGCAGCGGCTACATTGGCCCCTCCAGCTCGGCCAACGCCTTGGTGGTGACCGACTCTGCAGCCAACCTTGAACGCTTGGAGAGCCTGGTCTTGCAGCTGGACAGCGGCCAGCGGCACGACTATGAGCTGGTGACCCTGCATAACGCCCAGACCGAGGCCGTGTTCGCCGTGGTCGAAGCGGCCGCCGGGGGGCCGGACAGCGGTGCGCAGGTGGTGGCCGACGCCAACGGTAGCCGCCTGCTGATCCTCGGCCCGGCCAAGTCCAGGCAGCGCCTGGCACAACTGACCCGTTCGCTGGATGTGGCGGCACCCGCCACCGCGCAGAACTGGCGTGTGGTGCGCTTGCAGCACAGTAACGCCGAGCAGCTTGCCGACGTGCTGGGTGAGGTGGGCAAGCGCCTGGATGGCGCGCCGGGCACCCGTGACTTGGGCGCCAACCTCACTGGCGACGCCGTGGTCAAGGCCGATGCCGACCAGAATGCGCTGGTGCTGCTGGGCGAGCCGCAGACACTGGGCAGCGTCGAGCAGATCATCCAGCAATTGGACCAGCCACGGGCGCAGGTCCTCATCCATGCGGCAATCGTCGAAGTCAGCGGCAGCATCGATGAAGCGTTGGGTGTGCAGTGGGGCGTGGGCACCGGCGGGCTCAACGGCGGGGTCACGTTCAGCGAAAGTGGCACCGGGCTGGCCGACCTGCTGGGCAAGGAGGCCAAGCTGCCGGGTGGTGCTGCCCTGGCCATTGGCACGGACCGTTTTGCCGCGCTGATATCGGCCTTGGCCAGCAGCAGCCGCAGCAACCTGTTGTCCACGCCAAGCCTGTTGACCCTGGACAACCAGGAGGCGCATATCCTGGTGGGGCAGAACGTCGCCTTCAAGACCGGCTCCTACGTTACCCCCGGCAGTGGTTCGGAGAACCCGTTCACCACGGTCGAACGCAAGGATATCGGTATCAGCCTGAAGGTGCGCCCGCACATCAATGAGGGGCAAAGCTTGCGCCTGGAGGTCGAGCAGGAAAGCTCCGAAATCGCGCCGAGCACGGCCGAGAACGACCTGATCACCAACAAGCGTACGCTCAAGAGCACCATCCTGGCCTCCGACGGCGAGATCATCGTGATTGGCGGCCTGATCAAGGACAGCATGCGCCAGGTCGAGCGTGGGGTACCGTTGCTCAGCCGCATTCCGTGGCTTGGCGGTCTGTTCCGCTGGCGCAGCGACATTCAGGAGAAAACCAACCTGATGGTCTTCCTGCGCCCGACCATTCTGCGTAGCCAGGCGGAGCGGGTCGAGGTAGGGCGCAGGGCCTACGACGGGGTGCGCGCCGCCGATGATTCGCCCTTGCCGGCTGATGCCCAGCGCCTGTTCGAGCCGCGTCGCTTGCCAAGCGCGCAAGTGCCACAGCCATGAGTCCTGAGCTGCCATTCGGCTTCGCCCGGCGTCACGGGATCCTGCTCGACCGCCAGGCGCCCGAGCCGGTGCTGATGATGCGAGAAGGCGCGTCCCTGGCCGCCCTGGCCGAAGCCTGCCGCTTGCTGGGCAATACCTGGCCGCTGCGCCAGGTGAGCGAAGCCGACTTCGCCGAGCGCCTGGCCAGTTGCTACGGCCTGGGTGAGGATGCCGCGCAATCGATCGTTCAGAGCCTGGACCAGGAAATCGACCTGCCACGGCTGGCCGAGGCCTTGCCGCAAACCAGCGACCTGCTCGAACAGCAAGACGATGCGCCGATCATCCGCCTGCTCAATGCCCTGTTCAGCGAAGCGGTGCGCTCGCGGGCCTCGGATATCCACCTGGAAACCTTCGAGCATCAGCTGCGCGTGCGCATGCGCATCGACGGCGTCATGCGCGAAGTGCTGTCACCCCCACGGGAGCTTTCTGCCCTGCTGGTTTCGCGTATCAAGGTCATGGCGCGCCTGGACATCGCCGAGAAGCGCGTGCCCCAGGACGGTCGTATCAGCCTGCGCCTGGCTGGCCATGAAGTCGACGTGCGCGTTTCGACCCTGCCTGCCACCCATGGCGAGCGGGTGGTGCTGCGGTTGCTGGACAAGCAGGCCGTGCGCCTGGACATCGACCACATGCAGATGCCGGCGGCTGTGCGTGCTGGCTTCATGAGCATGCTGGAAAAGCCACACGGCATTTTCCTGGTCACCGGCCCAACCGGCTCGGGCAAGACCACCACCTTGTACACCGCGCTTGCGTACCTGAACCAGGAGTCGCGCAATATCCTCACCGTGGAGGACCCGATCGAGTACCACCTGGCCGGCATCGGGCAAACCCAGGTCAACCCCAAGGTCGACATGACCTTCGCCCGTGGCCTGCGCGCCATTCTGCGTCAGGACCCGGACGTGGTCATGGTGGGCGAAATCCGCGACAAGGAAACCGCCAACATCGCGGTGCAGGCGTCGCTGACGGGCCACCTGGTACTTTCCACCCTGCACACCAACAGCGCGCTGGGGGCAATCACGCGGCTTGCCGACATGGGCACCGATACCTGCCTGCTGGCTTCGTCGCTGGCCGGGGTGATGGCCCAGCGCCTGGTACGCCGGCTCTGCCCGCACTGCAAGGTGGCCTGCGAGGTGGACCAGGCCATGGCCAGCGCCTTGGGCAACCCTGCCGGGCTGCCCGCGCAGCTTTACCAGGCGCAGGGCTGCAGTGAATGCCAGGCGGGCTACAGTGGGCGCCTGGCCTTGCACGAGATGGTGGTGGTCAAGCCCGCACTGGCTCAGGCGATCCACACCCAGGCATCCCAGGCCGCCATGCATGAACTGATTCGCCAGGACACGCCGAGCCTGTTCCAGCACGGTGTTCAGCGTGTCTGCCAAGGGCAGACCAGCGTGGCAGAACTGCTGCGCGTGACCGGGCAGGACTGACATGCCGCTGTTTCGCTATCAGGCCCAGGATGCCAAGGGCGCCCGCCAGCGCGGTACGCTGGAAGCCCCAGGGGCGCGTCAGGCTCGGCAAACCTTGCGCGAGCAAGGCTGGCAGGTGCTGAAACTGCGCCCCGTGCCGCGGTCACTGCTGGCGGGCGTGCTGAACGGCAGCGGTTTGAGCCTGGCCCGGCGTTCGCTGCTGACCCGCCAGCTGGCGACCCTGCTGCAGGCCGGGCTGCCGTTGACCGAAGCCTTGCAGGCGGTTGCCGAGCAAGGCACCCGGCGCCAGGAGCGGCAGGTGTTGCGCGGCGTGGCAGAGCGGGTTGCCGAAGGCCATGCCCTGGCCCAGGCGCTGGCCCATTACCCGCGGGCGTTCCCGGTCATCTACCGGGCCACCGTGGCCGCTGCGGAGCGCTCCGGGCGCTTGGCGGACGTGCTCGAACGTTTGGCCGCGCATGGCGAGGACGAGCAAGCCTTGCGGCAGAAAGTGCAGCTGGCCATGGTCTACCCGGTGATTCTGCTGGCCGTCTCGTTGCTGGTGGTGGGGTTTCTGCTGGGCTATGTCGTGCCTGATGTGGTGCAGGCATTCTCCCGCGACCAGGCGCGCCTGCCGTTGGCCACGCAAGTGCTGATTGCCCTGAGCGATGCCGCCAACCAGTACGGCCTGACAGCGCTCACGCTGCTGCTGGCCGGCATTGCTCTGGGCGCGTGGGCCCTGCAACAACCGCCATGGCGTAGCCGGTGGCATGCCTTGGCACTGCGCCTGCCAGGTTATGGCGAATTCGCGCGGGCCAGCGAGGCGGCGCGGTTCATCAGCACCCTGGCGATCCTGGGGCGCAGCGGCGTGGCCTTGGTAGAAGCGATGAACATCGCTGCGGCGGTGATCGGCAACCTCACCCTGCGCGAGCGTCTGCTGCAGGCCGCCCGCGAGCTGGCCGAGGGCAGCGCCTTGGCCAGTTGCCTGACACGCAGCGACACCCTGCCACCGCTCATGCTGCACATGATCGCCAGCGGCGAACGCGCCGGTGAACTGGACACCATGCTTGAACGTGCCGCAGACCTCCAGGCCAGGCAACTGGCAGGGCGTATCGCGCTGCTGGTGAGCCTCTGCGAACCCCTGATGCTGCTGGTGATGGGGGGCATCGTGCTGTTCATCGTGCTGGCCATCCTGCTGCCGATCCTCAACCTCAACCAACTGGTCAACTGACATGTCCCTTCGTGCTACACGCCACGCGCAACGTGGCTTCACACTCATCGAAATCATGGTGGTGGTCATCATCCTGGGCGTGCTTGGCGCGCTGGTGCTGCCCAACGTGATGAGCCGTCCCGACCATGCCAAGCTGACCGCGGCCCGCACCGACCTGCAGTCGATCGCCACCGCGCTGGAAATCTATCGGTTGGACAACGGCCGTTATCCAACGTCCGCGCAGGGCCTGGACGCCTTGGTCACACGCCCCAGCGTGGCGCCATTGCCGCGCAACTGGAGTGCCCAGGGCTATCTGAAGCGTACGCCTACCGACCCTTGGGGCTCGCCTTACCAGTACGTGAACCCGGGCAGCCGTTCGAACCAGGGGTATGACCTTTACTCGCTGGGTGCCGACGGGCAGCCGGGCGGCGAACAGATGGATGCCGATATCGGCAACTGGTCTGAATGAAACGGCCCCGCGCGCAAGGCTTCACACTGCTGGAACTGTTGCTGGTCCTGCTGCTGCTGAGCATCGTCATGGGCATGGCGGGGCTCGGTATCGGGCGCGACCCGCAGCGCCTGGCCAGCCAGGAGGCCAACCTGTTTTTGCAAATGGTGCAACACGCACGGCAACAGGCTGTGCTGGAGGGCGTGGCGCTGGGTATCCGAATCGACCCGCAAGGCTATCAGCTGCTGAAGGCCCGCGGTGACAGCTGGGAGCCCGCGGGCCAGCAGCGCGATATTGGCCTGGACCTGCGCCTGCAGATCGATGGGCTGCCAGTGCCACCCGCCGTGCCTGGCAAGGCGCCGCAACTGGTGATGTACGGCAATGACGAGCACACGCCGTTTTCCCTGTATTTCGAGGCCGACACCGTGCGCCTGGTCTCCCTGTCTAGCGATGGCCTCAATGCCCCGCAGTTCCAGCCCTGAACGCGGCTTCACCCTGCTCGAGGTGTTGGTGGCGCTGGCGATCTTCGCGGTGCTGGCCGTGGCGGTGAGCACGGCCAGCCAGCGCATACTGGTGCAGTCGCAGGGGTTGCAGGACCGTCTTTTTGCCAGCTGGGTCGCCGACAACCACCTGATGGAGATGCGCCTGCAACCGGCCCTGGCGCCCGGCCAGCGCAGCATGGAGGTGATGTTCGGCCAGCGTCGCTGGCTGCTGCAGGAAAGCCGGCGACGGCTGGGCGGGGCTGGCCTGCTGGAGGTCGAGGTACACGTGGGCCTTGCGGCCGATCGCCAGGTGTTGCACCAGGCCACCGGGTGGCAGGGGGGCAGCGATGCTTCACGCTAGGCCCCGCCAGCGCGGTTTCACCTTGATCGAACTGCTGCTGGCCATGGCCCTCTTTGCCTTGTTGGCGGTGGGCAGTGCGCGTGTGCTGGATGTGGTCATGCGGGCCGAGCGTGCGCGCCAGGCCCAGGCCGAGCAGTTGCATGCGCTGGGCAGGGCCATGAGCCTGATCCAGCGCGATGCCTTGCAAGGGTATCTGCCGGCGAGCCTGGCCAAGGGCGGTTACGGCATCCTGCTGAACGGCGACCGGGCCCATTGGCTGACCCGCGAACCCGACCACCAGGCGCTCAAGCGCAGCGAACTGAGGGTGGTCGAATACTGGCTCGCCGACGGCGTGCTGTGGCGCCAGCGGCGCACCCAGGGGCAGGGCCAGCCGCGCCCGCAGCGTTTGCTCGAAGGTGTGGGCGAACTGCAGTGGCGCCTGTATGTACCCGGTAGCGGCTGGCAGGCGCATTGGCCAATGGCCCAGCGCCGGGCCCTGCCACCGCAGGCGCTGGAGGTGACCCTGTCCACCCGGCGCTTGGCGCAGATTCGGCGGGTACTGACGCTTGGCGGGGCCAGCCAGTGAAGCGGCAACGGCAGAAGGGGCTGGCGCTGATTACCGTGCTGCTGGTGATGGCGCTGCTGACGTTATTGATAGCCGGCATGTTGCACAGCCATCGCCTGCTGCTTGGCGGTGTTGCCCAGCAGCTCGAAGCCACGCGCCTGTTGCGCCTGGCGCAAGCCGGCGAACAACAGGCGCTTGCGAGCCTGCGGGGTGAGGTAGGGGAGATCCTGCAGGTGACCCACGGGCGGCAGGGCTGGGGCCAACCCCGTGTGTTGACCTTGGGCGAAGGCCGGGTGCAACTACAGCTGGAGGACCTTGCAGGGCGCTTCAACCTCGGCGCCCTGACCGCAGGTAAAACCCCCGACCCCTTGCTGCTCGAGCGTTGGCAGCGCCTGTGCCATGCACTGCAAGTGGCGCCGCCGGCCTTGGAGGCGCTGGCGGGCCAGCCGCTGCTGGACTCTACCCAGTTGCGGGCCCTGCCGGGCGTCACTGCCGAGGTGATGGCGCGTTTGCAGCCTTGGGTAGTGGTGTTGCCCAAGGAGGCGCGGCTCAACATCAACACGGCCCCGGCACGCCTGTTGGCAGCACTGGCGGAGTTGTCGCCAGCGGTGGCCGCCGACCTCATACGACAACGCCCCGAGGCGGGCTACCCGACGGTGGAGCGTTTTCTGGCCTCTGCGCAATTGGAAGGCGTGGGCGTGAACAGGCGCGGGCTTGCCGTGACCAGCCGCTGGTTTCGCCTTGAGGTGCAGGCACAGCAGGCGGGGAGGCGCATGTACCTGTACAGCGACCTGGAGATCGATTTGAACACGCACCAGGTTCGTGTGGTGCGGCGTGTATTTACTGCAATGCGGGAGCGAAGAGCAGATGAGTGAAACCTGGCTGTACCTATTGCCCGCGGGTGTTGCGGCGGCCGATGCGCAGTGGCCGGTGTGGCTGCGAGCAGGCGATGGCAGCGTGCGCAAGACGCGTCTGGACGCGCTCGGGGCGACCCTGGCCGGCCCTGTGATCCTTGTCTTGCCGATGGAAATGCTCGGCAGTTGCGAAATCGGCCCCGTGCCAGGCAAGCGGCCGAAGCCTGAAGCATTGGCCTACGCCGCCGAAGAGCAGTTGGCAGCGGCGCTGGAATCGGTGCACCTGGTTTTTGCCGCAGCTGATATGCAAGGGCACCGCCGTGCGCTGGTGGTAGAGCGTCAGGTGCTGCGCAATGTTTTGACCCTGTTGCAAACGCTGGGTATCGACCCGGTCGCGATCCATGTCGACGCCGACCTGCTGGGTGGCGAGCAGCCCAGTGCACTGTGGCTTGACGGGCGCTGGCTAGTGGGCGGCGGGGGGGGGGCGGGGGGAGGTGGGCCGTGGCTGGTCGCTACGCCCCAGGCAGCCGAAATCGTGGCACGGCAATTGCCGCCGATGGCCTGGCAGGCGGCCGCTGCCGATGGCGGGCAACCGCTGGTCAACCACAGGGTCGACAATGCCTTCCAGACCTTGCTGCAAGGGCGAGCCAAGGCGCTGGACCTGCGCCAGGGTCCATTCCGCCGTCAGCGCCTGGCGTTACCCTGGTCGGCGTTGGCGGGCGCAGTGCTGCTGGGCTTCGCCATGCTGTGCGTGGCCGATCATTGGCGTGTCGAGGGGCTGTTGCAGCGCGTGGCTCAACAGCATGCCGAAAACGTTCAGGCATTCCAGCGGTGGGCGCCCGGGCAGCCCGTCACCGGTGACCTGGCGGTGCGCGTCAGGGCGTTGCAGGCCGGCCCTCGTACGACCACCCGCATGGAAGGCCTGGCGGCCGTCGCGCAGCCGCTGGTGGAAACCGGGAACATTACCCTTGAACGGGCCGCGTTCAGCCCGGCGCAAGGGTGGCGTATGGATGTGCTGGCCCTGGGGTTCGATGACCTCGAGCGCTTGCGTTTGCTGGCCCCTGCCGTGCTGATGGACCAGGCCCGGCAGACTGCCCAAGGGGTGCGGGCAACCCTGACCTGGAGCGGGACTTGATGAAGCACAGGTTTGAGCAGGCTCTTGTTCGCCAATGGCAAACCCTACCCGCCACGCGGCGGGCACTGATCAGGGCCACGCTATGGGGGGTGGCCATGCTGGCGCTCTGGCAACTGGCTTGGCTGCCTGGTAAGCAGCGCATGCTGCAGGCCGAGCTTGCCCATGGGCAGGCGCTGGAGCTGGCCGGGCAGTTGCAGCAGGTGGCGTCAGCGCCGGTCGGGGGGCGCGAAGCGGTGCGGGCACTGACGCCCGCCGCGCTCAATGAGCGTGCCTTGGCCGCCGGTTTGCGCGTTGTCGGGCTGCAGGCTCGGGCCAATCAGCTCGATGTCAGCCTCGAAGGCCAGCCCACGGCAGTGCTGAGCTGGCTGCACACGCTGGAACGTGACGGCGCACAGCTGCGCAGTGTGCAGCTACAGGTGACTGGCGCGCAGTTGCAGGTGCAGCTGGCGCTGGAACTGGACGAAGCCTGGGGCGATTAAGATTGGATTCAGCCAGCTTCGGTAGGCTGTTCCCATCCAAACCGAAACAGGACCTGCCTCCATGAAAACCCGTTACCTTGCCCTGATCCTCGCCCCGCTGTTCAGCACTGCTGCCCTGGCTGCCGGCTATACCGGCCCGGGTGCACAAGCGGTAACCACCGTGGCCGCTGCGAACGATGCCGCCGATGACACGCCGGTGGTGCTGCAGGGCTTCGTCACCAAGAAGATCAACAACGACGACAAATACGAATTCAAGGACAACACCGGCACCATCACCGTGGAAATCGATGATGAAGACCTGCCACCGACGCCATTCAACGACAAGACCAAGGTCAAGCTGACCGGTGAGGTGGAGAAACACCTGATGAGCCGTGAAGTGGATGTGGATATCGTCGAAATCATCAACTGATTCCCGGGCCAGTTCGCGGGCGTGCCCGCGAA
>NZ_AEWE02000012.1:35154-35521 GCF_000190455.2 Pseudomonas sp. TJI-51 | reverse complement strand
CCGGCCACGCTCGAGCCGGCGTAATAGCTGAACAGGTACAGCGACGACGCCTGCCCTTTGGCCTTCAGCGCCCGCCGGCCGATCCAGCTACTGGCCACCGAGTGCGCGCCAAAGAAGCCGAAGGTGAACACCAGCATGCCCACGATCACCATGGCCAGTGGGCTGGCCAGGGTCATCAGCAAACCACACGCCATGACCACGATGCTGGCCCAGAACACTTTGCGTCGGCCCAGCTTGTCCGCCAAGGCGCCGACCTGCGCCGAGCTGTAGATGCCGGACAGGTACACCACCGACAGCAAGCCGACCAGTGCCTGGTTCATGTGATAGGGCTCGGCCAGCAGGCGGTAGCCGATGTAGTTGAACAGGG
>NZ_AEWE02000012.1:31966-35115 GCF_000190455.2 Pseudomonas sp. TJI-51 | reverse complement strand
GGCAGGCCGGCATCCTTGAAATGCATGACGAACCCGTCCAGCAGGCTGCGCGGGCTCATCGTCTGCGGGCGGAAATTGCGTGACTCCGGCAGCACCTTCCAGAACACCAGGGCGGCGCCCAGGGCCAGGCCGCCGATGGTCAGCATGGCTGTGTGCCAGCTGACGAAGTCGATCAACACGCCAGTGATCAGCCGCCCGCTCATGCCGCCAATGGCGTTGCCGCCGATGTACAAACCCATGGCCAGGCCAATGTGCTGGGGGTGGATCTCTTCGCTCAGGTAGGTCATGGCCACTGCTGCCAGGCCGCTCAGCGACAGGCCGACCAGTGCGCGGGTGGCCAGCACCAGTTCCCAGCTCGGCATCACCGCGCTGGCCAGGGTGGAGAGCGCGGCGCACACCAGGGCGAACACCATCACCGGCTTACGGCCGATGCGGTCCGAGATCGGACCGGTGACAAGCAGGCCGAACGCCAGCATCGCGGTCGACACCGACAGCACCAGGCTGCTCTGTGCGGCGTTGATGGCGAATTCTTTAGACAGCAACGGCATCATCGGCTGTACGCAATACAGCAGGGCGAAGCCGCCGCTGAACAGGGCCAGCACGGTCTTCATGAAGGCGGGGGTGCCTTTTTCGATCCACATGTCGGTCAAGGTGGCAGGTTCGAGTTGGATGGGCTGCGCGGCTACAGCAGTTTTCACGGCGGGTACCTCTGGTGCAATGAAAAAAGCATATAGCTGGCTAATGATTAGATCCAATATATTGTTCGACCTATTTAAGACGTTGTGCGACTTGTTTGGAGCGAACCATGGAACTGCGCCATCTGCGTTATTTCATTGCCGTGGCAGAAGAGCTGCACTTCGGCCGCGCCGCCCAGCAACTGGGCATTTCGCAACCGCCGCTGAGCCAGCAGATCCAGGCGCTGGAACAGGAGCTGGGGGCGCGCTTGTTCGAGCGCACCAACCGCCGGGTCGAGCTGAGCGAGGCAGGCCGGCTGTTCCTGGGCGAGGCGCGTCAGGTGCTGGCGCAGGTGGAGAAGGCGGCGGATGTGGCGCGGCGTGCACAACTGGGTGAATTGGGCGAGATGAAGATCGGCTTTACCTCCTCGGCCCCGTTCACATCGAAGATCCCCAAGGCCATTCATGCCTTTCGCCAGCGCTTCCCCGCAGTGCACCTGAACCTCAAGGAAATGAGCAGCCGCGATGTTGCCGAAGGGGTGTTCGATGAGTCCATCGAAATCGGCCTGATGCGGCCAATGCCGCTGCCGGAAGGGTTGCTGGCCACCGAGCTGTTCCGCGAGCCACTGGTGGCGGTGATCAATGCCTCACACCCGCTGGCCGAAGCCAGCGGGCAAGGCGTGCACATGGCGGCGCTGGCCCATGAGCCGTTCGTGTTCTTCCCGCGCAGCTATGGCAGCGGCTTGCATGCGCAGTTGCTGAGCCTGGCGCGGCAGGCCGGGTTCAGCCCGCATTTTGCCCAGGAGGCAGGGGAGGCGATGACCATCATCGGCCTGGTGTCGGCGGGGTTGGGGGTGTCGGTGCTGCCGGCCTCGTTCCAGCGCATGCGTATCGAAGGGGTGGTGTACCGCACCTTGCTCGACGAGGGGGCGATGACCGCGGTGTGGCTGGTGCAGCGCGAAGGCGGCGGGTCGGCCATGGCCAAGGCGTTTGCGCAGCTGCTTCAGGCGAATAGCACTGGCCATGGCGGCGACACCGCCACATACTCGGGCATTCGTTGAAACACGGAGGTCAACCATGCGGCGCGTGGTGTTCAATCAGAAAGGTGGCGTGGGCAAGTCGAGCATCGCCTGCAACCTGGCGGCGGTCAGTGCCAATGAAGGCTACCGGACCCTGCTGGTCGACCTGGATGCCCAGGCCAACTCGACACAGTACCTCACCGGGCTGACGGGTGAGGATATCCCCATGGGTATCGCCGATTTCTTCAAGCAGAGCCTGTCCAGCGGGCCATTCAGCAAGAAGAACAAGGTGGATATCTATGAAACCCCGTTCGACAACCTGCATGTGGTGACTGCAACGCCTGAACTGGCCGACCTGCAGCCCAAGCTCGAGGCCAAGCACAAGATCAACAAGCTGCGTAAGCTGCTCGATGAGCTAGACGAGGATTACGAGCGGATCTATATCGACACCCCGCCGGCGCTTAATTTTTATGCAGTTTCGGCGCTGATCGCGGCTGACCGTGTGCTGATTCCCTTCGACTGCGACAGCTTTTCGCGCCAGGCCCTGTATGGCCTGCTGGCCGAAATTGAAGACCTCAAGGAAGACCATAACGAAGACCTCGTAGTCGAAGGCATCGTGGTCAACCAGTTCCAGTCGCGTGCCAGCCTGCCGCAGCAGATGCTCGACGAACTGCTGGCCGAAGGGCTGCCAGTGCTGCCGGTGTACCTTGGCAGCTCGGTGAAGATGCGTGAATCGCACCACGCCAGCCTGCCGCTGATTCACCTGGAGCCCAGGCACAAGCTGACACAGCAGTTTGTCGAGTTGCATGATTTGCTGGAGCGCAGCGAGTAGGTATCTAGCCCGCTTCCTTATTGGGGGTAACAAGTACCGGCTTGTGGTTGAGATGCAGTACCGCGCCGGTATCGCCTGGGTGAAGTTCGTCGGTACGCACAAGCGCTATGACGAGATTGACGTGGAGACAATCTGTGAATATTAAGCCGATTCGTAACGAGGACGATCTTCGAGCAGCATTCCAGCGCCTTGAAGCCATTTTTCAGTCTGAAGCGGGCACGCCTGAGGCTGATGAAATGGAAGTGCTTGTGACACTGATCGAAGTGTACGAGAACAGGCACTATCCCATTCACCCCGCCAATCCCATCGAAGCTATCAAGTTTTGTATGGATCAGCAGGGGCTCACGCCAAGAGATCTTGAACCGTACATCGGTCCAAGCGGGCGAGTTTCGGAAGTACTGAGCGGGAAGCGCGGGCTGAGCCTTTCCATGATCAAGCGCCTGCATGATGGCCTTCGCATTCCCTATGAGTCGCTGCTGGCAAGCGCTTGAAAACTAAACCCCCTGGCTGCGCACCCACTCCAACAACGCCTGGAGTGGAAACGCCCCGGCCTGACGGCTGACTTCGCGGCCGTTCTTGAACAGCAGCAGGCTGGGGATCGAGCGGATGCCCAGTTGCCCGGCC
>NZ_AEWE02000012.1:0-31918 GCF_000190455.2 Pseudomonas sp. TJI-51 | reverse complement strand
GCCAGTTGGCGGGCGGCTGGTTCGAAGGTGGGGGCGAACGATTTGCACGGGCCGCACCAGTCGGCCCAGACATCCACCAGCAGCGGTAGGTCGCCTTTGATTTGGCTGGCTTAGCTGGCTTCGGTGAGTTCGAAAGGGGCGCTCAGCAGGACCTGCTGTTTGCAGCGGCCGCATTTCGGCGCGTCGCCCAGGCGCTCGGCAGGCAAGCGGTTGAGGCCGTTGCAGTGGGGGCAGGGGATGACCAGTGGTTCGGACATGTTGGTTCCTCGAGGTTATTGGGGCTGCTTGGCAGCCCATCGCGACACAAGGCCGCTCCCACAGGGGTCAAGCGCCAATCAGGAAGAGCAGCTGATTTCCAGGTGCTTGCCCCATTCCGGTGGGCGCTCGGCGTAGGCCTGCATCCCGGGTTGCTCCTCAAAGGGGTTGCTCAGTACCTGGTGCAGCCGCCGCACTTCACTGTAATCCCCCGCTTCAGCTGCCTCGATGGCTTTCTGCGCCAGGTAGTTGCGCAGCACGTACAACGGGTTCACTGCATGCATGCGTTCGCGGCGCCCCTCGGCATTACCGGCTTCACGCTCGCAGCGGGCCAGGTATTCGGCGCCCCAGGCATCGAAGCCGGCCAGGTCGATGAAGTCATTGCGTACCACCTTCAACGCTTCGGCCACCGGTTGCTCGCCCAGCCGGCGGAAGAACAGGTTGTAGTCCACACCACCGCGCTGCATGCACTGCAGCAGGCGCTCGACCAGCGCCATGTCGTCATCCTCGGCCGTGGTCAGGCCCAGGCGCCTGCGCATCAGGTCCAGGTAATGGGCCTGGTACAGTGGCAGGAACAGGCTCAACGCCTGCTTCAACGGCTCCACCTCGACCACCGTGGTCAGCGCCTGGGCCAGCGCGCTGAGGTTCCAGTGGGCGATGGGCACCTGGTTGGCGTAGCTGTAACGACCACGGTCGTCGGAGTGGTTGCAGCTGAAATTGGCGTCGAAGTCGTCGAGGAAGGCGTACGGGCCGAAGTCGAAGGTAATGCCGAGGATCGACATGTTGTCGGTATTCATGACCCCGTGGCAGAAGCCACAGGCCTGCCAGCGGGCGATCAGGTCGGCGTTGCGCTCGACGATGGTGCGGAACATCGCCAGGTAAGGTTGCTCGGCGGTGCCGCACTCGGCGTAGTGCTGTTGCAAGACGTGGTCGAGCAGCACCCGCTGCTGCTCAGGCTGCTTGGTGTAGTAGAAATACTCGAAATGACCGAAGCGTACGTGGCTCTGCGCCACGCGGGTGAGCATGGCCGCGCTTTCACGTGTTTCGCGCCATACCGGGGTGCTCGAGCCGATGACGCACAGCGCGCGGCTAGTGGGAATGTGCAGGGCGTGCAGGGCTTCGGAGGCGAGGAACTCGCGGATCGATGAGCGCAGCACGGCGCGGCCGTCGCCCATGCGCGAGTACGGCGTCTGGCCGGCCCCCTTGAGGTGCAGGTCCCAGTGCTGATTGGCGTCGTTCAGGACCTCGGCCAGCAACAGGCCGCGGCCATCGCCCAGGCGCGGGTTGTACGAGCCGAATTGGTGGCCGGAGTACACCATCGCCCTTGGGTCGGCCTGGTCCCACAGCTTGTGGCCGCTGAACAGTTCGGCGAACAGAGGCAGTTCGGCCTGGGCCGGGTCGAGGTCCAGCAGCGCCATGGCCGGCTCGCTCGCCACCACCAGGCGGGGCTCGGCGATGGGCTCGGGCAGCACCTGGGTAGAAAACGCATCGCCCAGGCGGGCGAAGCGGTTGTCGAAAGTGAGTTGGTCGAGGGCTTTCACGGGCTGCTCCTGGAAGTCGGTGCCATTGGGGCCGCTTTGCGGGGCCCAGCTGTGGGGGCTGGCTTGCCGGCGATCGAGGGCCAAGCCCTCGCAGGCATTCTGGGCGTTCATGCCCTATGGCGTCCACTCACACAGGTTGGGTGCCATCGGGTTTGGGCTGCTCCATCGGTATCAGCTGCTGCTTGCCGCCGGCTGCGTCCATCAGGAACACCTCGACCTGGCGTACCGAGATCTTGATGTCGTGCGCCTTGAACTCGCGGCTGATGAAGCGGTTGAGTTCATCCAGCGTCGGGTTGCGGTCACCCAGGTCGCGCACGTGCATGCGCAGTTCGTGGTCCAGCGAGCTTTCGCCGAAGTTGAGGAAGTACACGATCGGTTCCGGGTCCTTGAGCACCCGTGGGTTTTCATGCGCGCCCCTGAGCAGCAGCTCGCGCACCAGGTCGAGGTCGGAGCCATAGTCGATGCCCAGCTTCAGCGTGACCCGGGTGACCGTGTCGGTCAGCGACCAGTTGATCAGTTGGCCGGTGATGAAGGTCTTGTTGGGGACGATGATGTCCTTGCGGTCGAAGTCGGTGATGGTGGTGGCGCGGATGCGGATCTTACTCACCGTGCCCGACAGGTTGCCGATGGTGATGGTGTCGCCGATGCGTACCGGGCGCTCGAACAGGATCATGATGCCGGAAATGAAGTTGGCGAAGATTTCCTGCATGCCGAAGCCCAGGCCCACCGACAGCGCCGCCACCAGCCATTGCAGCTTGTCCCAGCTGACCCCCAGGGTCGACAGGGTGCTGACGATACCCACGCCGACGATGGTGTACGACAACAGGGTGGTGGTGGCGTAGGCGCTGCCCTGGGCAAGGTTCAGGCGTGACAGCACCAGCACCTCCAGCAGGCCTGGCAGGTTGCCGGCCAGGGCGAAGGTAATGCCGACGATCACCAGTGCCCCCAACAGGTCGCCCAGGCTGATGGGCACCATGCTGGCAGCGGCGCCGGTGCCGCTGGTGTATTCGTACAGCACGAAGTTGTTGAGGTAGGCGAACACCGAGAGCAGGTCGGCCCATACCCAGTACAGGCCAGCGATGAAACCGCCCAGCAGGGCCAGGCGGATCAGGCGCAGCGATTGCTGGTTGACCTGCTCGATGTCCAGGGTCGGCTCTTCGACGACCACTTCGCCGTCCAGCCCTTCCTTGGCCGCCGCGCGCTTGCTCAGTGCCCGTTGGTAGGCCAGGCGGCGGGCCGCAACCGACAGGCCGCGCACGAAGGCGGCCTCGATCACCAGCCAGAACAGCAGCAGGTAGAGGGTGTAGATCAGCCGGTCGGTGAGTTTCAGGGCGGTGTAGTAGTAGCCGAAGCACACCGCGACGAACAGGGCGATAGGCAGCGCAGTGAACGCCACGCCGACCGCCTTGCGGAACAGCGAAGTGTCACGGTGCGCCGGGCTGCTGAGCAGCAGGCGGCTGAGCAGCCAGGCCATCAGCGCATAGCAGGCCAGCACCACGCCAATACCCAGTACATCGTCGGCCAGCGCCGACGGCTGGNNGGGGCGGCCCCCCCCCCCCCGCCACTACCCCGACCAGGGCCAGCACCACGGTGCCCAGGCGGCGTACCCAGCCCCGCAGGAACTCGACCTGGGGTTTGTACCAGCGGAAATGCACTTCCGCCACGCCGCCGGGTGCAAGGATGCGGTAGGCGGTATAGAACACCAGCCACGCCTGGGCCAGTTGCCACAGGGCCGCGCCAAGGTTGGCGTTCTGCCCGCGGGCGTCGATTTGCAGGGCATAGCTGCACAACGCCAGGACAAGGCTGACCGGCATCGCCAGCAGGATATTGATAAGAATCGCCTGTGGCGTATGCCACTGGCTGTCGCGGCGGAAATGGCCAATGTCCTGGTGCACCTTGCCCAGCCGTTGGTACAGGTACTTGCGCCGCCACAACAGAGCGCCGATCACCAGCAACAGCGGCAGGAACAGCAGCGGCCGGTGGCTGAGGCCGTCGGTCAGCTCGCTCAGGCTGGAGGCCCACGGCAGGTTGGCGACCTGGTCGGCCAGCCGTTGCGGCACGGTGCGCAGCCAGTCCCAGTCCAGGGGCTTGTTGCTGGGGATCCAGAACATCTGTTCGTCGAGGGTGGTGCGCAGGCTCTGGGCAGTGCCCAGCAATTGTTTCTGGTTGAGCTGCAGGGTGATCGATTCGTTGAGCAGCGCCGAAAGCTCGCGGTTCAGCCGCTCCAGCAGGTCGCTGCGGGTGATCGCCAGCTCCAGCAGGGCCTTGCGCAGCTGCGGGGTTACCTGTTCCTGCGGTTGGGCTGCCAGCAGCTTGTCGACATAGGTCACCGGGTTGCTCATCACCTCGCGCTGCTGGCTGACCTCGAACTGGTACAGGCGGGGGTCGGCGATCTGGTCGGCCAGGTCACGGTCGAGTTTCAGGTGTGGCAGGGTCTGTTTCTGTTTGTAGAGGATCTTGGACAGCAGCAGGCTACCCTTGAGCACGTTGATCTGCTCGTCCAGCGCCTGGTCGGCCTGGGTCAGGCTGTCCAGTTGCTGCTTGGTGCGCAGGTTCTGCTGGGTCAGCTCATTGAGGCGGTCGGTGCTTTTGAGCAGGTAGTCGGACAGCTTCAGGTTAGCTGCGCTTTCGGTGGCCAGCAGGCTGCTGCCGCCCGCCTTCTGCGCCTCGATCGATTGCTGGGTGACCGTTTCCTGGGACTGGGCCAGGCGCTTGTCGTTGATCAGCGTCTGCAGGTCCTGGATTTCCTGCTCAAGGCGCGCGGCACGCTCGATCAGCAGGTCATGGCGGGCGTTGCCAAGGTCCTGCAGCACGCTGTTGCCGGCCAGTTCCTGGCGGCGCAGCAGGGTCAGCGCGTTGAGCGAAGCCAGTTCTGCGTTCAGCTGGTTGCGCTGGTCGGCGTTGATCGACTTGCCACCGTCCTTGCCGGTCTTGAGGATGGTGTTGATCTGCTGGGCGCGGGTCTGGTTGCTGCTGATTTCGGCCTGGGCACGTTCGGGGCGGGTCTGCGAGTTGATGATCAGGCTGTTGGCGTCGGACAGCGACTTCTGCAGCTCGCCCTGCTGGGTGTTGCGCTCGCTGAGCATCTGTTCGAGCTGCTGCACGTTGAGGTTGGCATAGCGCTGGGCAACCGGCTGAACCTTGGTTTGCTTGAGCCGGGCCAGCTCTTTCTGGCTGTCGTCGGTTTCCTTGGGTGCGGCACTGAGTTGCTGCTTGAGGGCGGCCAGCTTCTTCTCATTGTCGTCCTTGCTGGCCAGCAGGCTCAGGGTCTGTTCCAGCACCTGCTGCAAGGCCTTCTGGTCGGCCTCGGGCAGCTTGCGCTCGGCAATCTTGTCGAGGCTGTTCTGAATGCTGGCAGCCGTTGGCGGCTCTGCCGCGGTGGCCGCGAAGGAAAGGGACAGGCACAGCCCGAGCAGGGCTGTGCGAAGGTATGCGCGCAGGGACATAGGCAGACTACTTGTGGATCCGGCAGAAACGAAGTTTAGAGGAACAATCCTGGTCCGGGTCGCGTTCCTTCGGGGAATCTGACGCCCACTTTCTGGATCTTGTTCCCGACCATGGTCGCCACGGTCCAGATCGTGCCGTGCCATTCCACCTGGTCACCTACTACTGGAGCGCCTCCGACCTTCTGTCGGATGAACTGCGCCAGCGGCATTTTCGCGTCCAGGCCATCGAGTTTCAGGCCATACAGTGCGGCCACCGCACCCAGTTCGGCATCGCCTTCGAGAACGAAGTCGCCGAAGAAGCGCAGGTCCAGGCCACGCTGCGGCGCCTGGCTGAACAGTTTGCCCAGCGCCGGCAGGTTGTGTTCGTGGCCGATCACGCAGAGCATGTCGTCGACCTCCAGCACGGTGCTGCCAGAGGGGTGCAGCAACTGCTCGCCGCGGAACAGGGCGGCGATGCGTGTGCCTTCCGGCATCTTCAGCTCGCGCAGGGCGGCGCCGATGCACCACTTCTCCTTGCCCAGGCGGTAGACGAACATTTCCCACTCGCTGGTGATGTGCACCTCCAGCGCAGAGCGGGAGATGGGTGCCGGATCCGGTGGTACAGTCACCTTCAGCAGCTTGGCCATCCACGGCAGGCTGGTGCCTTGCACCAGCAGCGACACCAGCACGATGAAGAAAGCCAGGTTGAAGAACAGCTGGGCGTCCGGCAGGCCGGCCATCAGCGGGAACACCGCGAGAATGATCGGCACCGCGCCGCGCAGGCCAACCCACGAGATGAAGCCTTTTTCGCGGCCGTGGAAGGCCTTGAACGGCAGCAATGCCGCCACCACCGACAGAGGCCGCGCCACCAGGATCATCCACAACGCCAGGCCCAGTGCCGGCAGGGCAATGGGCAGCAGGTCGTGCGGTGTCACCAGCAGCCCCAGTACCAGGAACATGCCGATCTGCGCCAGCCAGGCCATGCCGTCGAGCATGTGCAGGATGCCATGGCGGCTGCGAATCGGCTTGTTGCCCAGCACCAGGCCGCACAGGTACACAGCCAGGAAGCCGCTGCCGTGCAGGGCGTTGGTCAGCGAGAACACCACCAGGCCACCGGCCACCACCAGAATGGGGTAGAGGCCACCGGCCAGGTTGATCCGGTTGACCATTTGCAGCATCAGCCAGCCGCCGCCCAGGCCCAGCAACCCGCCGATGCCGAACTCGCGCAGCAGGTGGGTGAGCAGGCTCCAGTGCAGGCCGGTCTGGCCGCTGGCAATCATGTCGATCAGCGTAACTGTCAGGAAGACCGCCATCGGGTCGTTGCTGCCCGACTCGATCTCCAGGGTGGCGGTAACCCGTTCGTTCAGGCCCTTGCCGCCCAGCAGCGAAAACACCGCTGCGGCGTCGGTGGAGCCGACGATGGCGCCGATCAGCAAGCCCTGGATCAGGCTCAGGTTGAACAGCCAGGCAGCAACAAGGCCGGTCAGGGCGGTGGTGATCATGACCCCGACCGTGGCCAGCGACAGTGCCGGCCATAGCGCTACGCGAAAGCTCGCCACCCGTGTGCGCAGGCCGCCGTCGAGCAGGATCACCGCCAGGGCGAGGTTGCCCACCAGGTAGGCGGTCGGGTAGTTGTTGAAGATGATGCCGCCACCATCGACACCAGCGACCATGCCCACGGCGAGAATGATGACCAGAATAGGGATGCCCAGGCGCGACGACAGCGAACTGACCAGAATACTCGCGCCCACCAGTAATGCGCCGATCAGGAACAGGCTGTTGATGGTGCTGGCATCCAAAGGCAGGTACTCCGGGATAACGCTGGAAAGGGGAATGACTGGCAAGTCGCGTGCCAATCGATTCTAACCTGATGAATTGGCAGCATGTAAAGCGTTTCTGCAGATGTGCAAAAGGCACCGCGGTGGGTGCCTTTTGTCATGTTGCCGGTGCTCAACCTCTGGCAGGCGGCTTGCCGGCGATGCGGCCGGTGCAGACTTACGCCTGCTTCACTTCACGCATCGGCTTGCCTTTGACCGGGGCATCACCAGCCACGTAGTACTTGGCGGTGCTGCGTGGCAACGGCTTGCGACCACGGATCTTGTCCGAGATTTTCTCCGCGATCATGATCGTGGTGGCGTTGAGGTTGCCGGTGATGATCAACGGCATGATCGAGGCATCCACTACGCGCAGGCCCTGCATGCCGTGCACACGGCCTTCGCCATCGACCACCGCCATGTCGTCGGTGCCCATTTTGCACGAGCAGGACGGGTGGAAGGCGGTTTCGGCGTGCTCGCGGATGAACTTGTCCAGCTCTTCATCGGTTTGCACATGCGCGCCGGGGCTGATTTCGCGGCCGCGGTACGGGTCCAGTGCCGGCTGGGCCATGATTTCGCGGGTCAGGCGGATGCCGTCACGGAATTCCTGCCAGTCCTGCTCGGAGGACATGTAGTTGAACAGGATGCTCGGGTGCTGGCGCGGGTCTTTCGACTTGGCCTGGATGCGGCCGCGGGACGGGGAGCGCATCGAACCCATGTGCGCCTGGAAGCCATGCTCCTTCACGCCATTGGAACCGTTGTAATTGATCGCCACCGGCAGGAAGTGGTACTGGATGTTCGGCCACTTGAATTCAGGGCGGCTGCGAATGAAACCGCCAGCCTCGAACTGGTTGCTGGCGCCGATGCCGGTGCCGTTGAACAGCCACTCGGCACCAATGGCCGGCTGGTTCCACCACAGCAGCGACGGGTACAGCGACACCGGCTGGGTGCAGGCGTACTGCAGGTAAAGCTCCAGGTGGTCCTGCAGGTTTTCACCCACGCCCGGCAGGTCGTGCACCACCGGAATGTCGAGGCTTTCCAGCAGGGCACGCGGGCCGACGCCGGAGCGCTGCAGCAGCTGCGGCGAAGCGATGGCGCCGGAGCTGACGATCACTTCCTTGCGGGCACGGGCTTCTACGCGCTCTTCGCTGTCGCCCACCAGGTAGGTGACGCCAACCGCGCGCTTGCCTTCGAACAGCACGCGGTCGCTGAGGGCGTGGGTCACGATGGTCAGGTTCGGGCGTTTCTTGGCCTGGTCCAGGTAGCCACGGGCGGTGCTGGAGCGGCGGCCGTTCTTGGTCACCGAACGGTCCATCGGGCCAAAGCCTTCCTGCTGGTAGCCGTTGAGGTCTTCGGTACGCGGGTAACCGGCCTGAACACCGGCTTCGACCATGGCGTTGAACAGCGGGTTGTTGCCTGCTTTGGGCGTGGCGACGCTGAGCGGGCCGTCACCGCCGTGGTAGTCGTTGGGGCCGATGTCGCGGGTTTCGGCCTTGCGGAAGTAAGGCAGGCAGTCGAGGTAGGTCCAGTCTTCCAGGCCTGGCAGTTCTGCCCAGCCGTCGAAGTCCATGGCGTTGCCGCGGATGTAGCACATGCCGTTGATCAGCGACGAACCACCCAGGCCCTTGCCGCGGCCGCACTCCATGCGGCGGCCGTCCATGAACGGCTCCGGGTCGGTCTCGTAGGCCCAGTTGTAGCGGCGGCCTTGCAGCGGGAAGGCCAGGGCTGCTGGCATCTGGGTGCGGAAGTCGAAGCGGTAGTCGGGGCCGCCGGCTTCCAGCAGCAGTACGGTGACGCCGGCATCTTCGGTCAGGCGGGTGGCCAGTGTGTTACCGGCGGAGCCGGCACCGACGATGATGTAATCGTATTCCATGGCATTTCTCCGAAATGCAGCGGCAAGTTTCTAGCTACAAGCTGCAAGAAAAAGCAGCTGGGCGAAGCTTGCGAATGGATGGTATCTGCAAGGGCCGGCGGTCTGACGCCGACCGGCTCTTTCTTGCAGCTTGAAGCTTGCGGCTTGCAACTGTCGGTCAGAAGACCGAGTTGTAGCCGCCCAGTTCGACCTGAACCGACTTGATACGGGTGTATTGGGCCAGCGAGCTGACGCCGTTTTCACGGCCTACGCCCGACTGCTTGTAGCCACCGACCGGCATCTCGGCCGGCGATTCACCCCAGGCGTTGATCCAGCAGATACCGGCTTCGAGCTTGTGGATGATGCGGTGGGCGCGGGTGATGTCGTTGGTGCAGACACCGGCGGCCAGGCCGTAGTCGGTGTCGTTGGCGCGGCGGATCACTTCTTCCTCGGTTTCATAGGTGAGGATGCTCATCACCGGGCCGAAGATCTCTTCCTTGACGATGGTCATGTCGTCGCTGCAGTCGGTGAACACGGTCGGGGCCACGAAGGCGCCTTTGGCGAACTCACCGGTGGTCAGACGCTCGCCGCCGCACAGCAGGCGGGCACCTTCCTCTTTGCCCTTGGCGATGTAGCCCAGCACGCTTTCCATGTGCTGGAAGCTGACCAGCGGGCCGAAGTTGGTGTTTTCGTCTTCCGGGTTGCCAACACGGATGCGCGCAACGCGCTCGGCGATCTTGGCTTCGAAGGCAGCCTTCATTTCAGCCGGGATGAACACGCGGGTACCGTTGGTGCATACCTGGCCCGAGCTGTAGAAGTTGGCCATCATGGCGATGTCGGCGGCCTTGTCCAGGTCGGCATCGGCGCAGATGATCAGCGGCGACTTGCCGCCCAGTTCCATGGTGACTTCCTTGAGCGACGAGCTCGAGGCGCTGGCCATGACCTTCTTGCCGGTGGTGGTGCCGCCGGTGAAGGAAACCTTTTCGATGCGGGGGTGCTCGGTCAGCCAGGTACCGACTTCACGGCCGCTGCCGGTCAGCACGTTGAACACGCCATTGGGCAGGCCGGCTTCGGTGTAGATCTCGGCCAGTTTGAGGGTGGTCAGCGACGTGACTTCCGATGGCTTGAAGATCATCGCGTTGCCAGCGGCCAGGGCCGGGGCGGATTTCCACAGGGCGATCTGGATCGGGTAGTTCCAGGCACCGATACCTACGGTCACGCCCAGCGGCTCGCGGCGGGTGTAGACGAAGGACGATTCACGCAGCGGGATCTGCTCGCCCTCGATGGCCGGTACCAGGCCTGCGTAGTACTCCAGCACATCGGCGCCGGTGACGATGTCGACGTAGCGGGTTTCCGAGTACGACTTGCCGGTGTCCAAGGTTTCCAGCATGGCCAGCTCGTCGTTGCGCTCGCGCAGGATGTCGACGGCGCGGCGCAGGATGCGCGAGCGCTGCATGGCGGTCATCGCAGCCCAGACTTTCTGGCCACGCTCGGCGCTTTCGACGGCTTTCTCGACGTCAGCCTCGGTCGCACGCTGCACGTGGGCAAGGACTTCGCCGGTAGCCGGGTTGATGGCTTCGAAAGTGGCATCGCTGCCAGCGTCGACGTAAGCGCCATCAATGTAGAGTTTTTGCGTTCCGAAACGGGCCATAGTGTCCTCGCAAGTGCAGTGTGTGGTTTGGCTTTGCGTCACGCTCCTGCCGGGTGGGCAAGGGCCGTGCGCGCTTGTTCAGCAGCCGGGTCGTTGGTGCCCAGGGTGTGCTGCTTAGCCAGTTGTAGATCCATGTATTCGTAAGCAATCCGTACTGCCTGGCCAGTGTCGAATGCATCGCCCGACAAGGCACCGCGCAGCCACAGACCGTCGATCAGGGCTGCCAGGCCACGGGCGGCCTTGCGCGCATGGTAAAGCGGCAAGGCACGGCGAAACTGGCAACACAGGTTGGAGTACAAACGGTGGTCGTTGATCCGTTGCAACCTGTGCAAATCGGGCTGGTGCATGCTGGAAGCCCAAAAGGCCAACCAGGTTTTCATCGCCGGGCCGTTCACCTGGCTGGCATCGAAGTTGCCCTCGATGATCACTTTCAGGTGAGCGCGCGGGCTGTCGTCCGTCAGGGCCTGGCGACGTGCTCGAACGCCTTCGTTGAGCATATTCATGATGTAACCCATCGTCGCTGCTATCAGGCCGTTCTTGTCCCGAAAGTAGTGACTGATGATGCCGTTCGACACCCCGGCCAAACGGGCAATCAGCGCAATGCTGGCGTCCCCCAGGCCGACCTGGTCGACAGCCTGCAACGTGGCTTCGATCAACTGCTGGCGGCGGATGGGTTGCATACCGACCTTGGGCATCTTGCTATCTCCTCAGGCCTGCGAGCAGGCGACAGGCGGCTGACTCGGCGAAGACCAGTCTATTTTGTTTTGATTGAACGTTCAATCAATAAAGAATAAGCTCTGCGACAATTTGTGCCATTGACAGTCTTTCAGGTCGTCGAGCAGGCACGAATTGACACCCCAGGAAATCGCGTAACCCCCGTAATACAAGGCGTTGACGGGCATCAGCGATGCGAAATGCAGATTCTGCCATGTGGCCCCGGCCCTGCGGCGGGCCCTTGGAGCGGGCGGGGTGATCTGTGACGAATGCGCGCACCCAGCGGGTAAAGCGTGGCATTTGCAGCAGACCACCTGTCTGTTTTTTGCAACGTATCGATTCGGGATCACGGTTTCCAGGGTGCTTTTATAACACCTGATGCAGTGGGGATATTCCACCAATTGCTCGGGAAAGAATGATTAGCCTCCACAGCCGCACTGCCCGGAGCATTCGTGCAATGAGTTCTGCCTCACTTACCAAGCCCCCCGCCGAGAGGGTACGGGTCAACCGCGTGGTGTTCTTCACCTCGGCGCTGATGATCCTTGTTCTGACTGCCTTGCTGATCGCTGTACCCGAAACTGCCGGCCAGGTGCTGGGCGTGGCCCAGAAGTGGCTGACGCGCACCTTTGGCTGGTACTACATGCTGGTGATCTGCGGTTACCTGCTGTTCGTCGTCTACCTGGCCTTCTCCGATTACGGCAGCCTCAAGCTCGGCGGCAAGGATGACCAGCCCGACTTCAGCTATGGCGCCTGGGCCGGCATGCTGTTCTCCTCGGGCATCGGTATTTCGCTGCTGTACTTTGGCGCCTCCGAACCGCTGGACCACTACTTCAACCCACCGGAGGGCACCCCGGCAAGCCTGGAAGCCGCGCGCCAGGGCCTGCAGCTGACCTTCCTGCACTGGGGCCTGCATGGCTGGGCGATCTATGCGCTGGTCGGCCTGGCCGTGGGCTACTTCGCCTACCGGCATAACCAGCCGCTGGCGCTGCGCTCGGCGTTGTACCCCCTGGTCGGCGAACGTTGGGTCAAGGGTGCCGCCGGCAATGCCGTGGACATCTTCGGCATGTTCGTCACCCTGTTGGGCCTGGTCACCAACCTGGGCATCGGTGCCATGCAGGTGTCGTCCGGGCTGGAGTACCTGTTCGGCATGGACCACAGCAAGACCAACCTGCTGGTGGTGATCCTGGTGATGGCTGGCGTGGCTACCGTGGCGGCGGTTTCGGGTGTGGAAAACGGCATTCGCCGCCTGTCCAACCTGAACATCATGCTGTTCAGCGGCTTGCTGATCTTCGTCCTGCTGGGCGGCGAAACCCTGCACCTGCTGAACGGCTTCGTGCAGAACGTAGGCGATTACCTCAACGGGATCGTGCTGAAAACCTTCGACCTGTACGTGTATGAGGGCGAGCCTGGCAAGTCCGAACGCTGGTTGGGCCTCTGGACCGTGTTCTACTGGGCCTGGTGGATCTCCTGGGGCCCGTTCGTAGGCATGTTCATCGCCCGTATTTCCAAAGGCCGCACCGTGCGCCAGCTGGTCATGGGTGTGCTGCTGATCCCGCTGGGCTTCACCTTGGCCTGGTTGTCGATTTTCGGTAACACGGCGCTGGACCTGGTGATCAACCAGGGCGCGGTCGAGCTGGGCAAGACTGCGCTGGAACAACCTTCGATGTCGATCTACCAACTGCTGGAATACTTCCCGGCAGCCAAGCTCGTGATCGGGGTGGCGGTGTTCGTCGGCTTCGTGCTGTTCCTGACCCCGGCCGATTCCGGTGCGGTGATGATGGCCAACCTGTCCTGCAAAGGCGGCAAGGTCGACGAGGATGCCCCGCACTGGATGGTGGTGTTCTGGTCGGTGGTGATCACCCTGGTGACCATCGGTTTGCTGTTCGCCGGTAATTTCGAGGCCATGCAAACCATGGTCGTGCTGGCGGGCTTGCCGTTCTCGGTGGTGCTGGTGCTGTTCATGTTCGGCCTGTACAAGGCCATGAAACAGGACGTGGCGGTAGAGCAGGAGCGCGCCGAACTGGCTGCCCGTGGCCGACGTGGGTTCAGTGAGCGGCTGACCCAGCTGGAGCTGCAGCCGACCCAGGCCGTGGTGCAGCGCTTCATGGACAAGCAGGTCAGCCCGGCCCTGAAAGAGGCTGCTGCGCAGTTGCAGACCCTGGGCTTCGACGTGGAGTCCCGTGTTGGCCAGGCGCGCGACATGATGGGCTTGCGGGTGATGATGGAAGAAGGTAACCCGTTCGTCTACGAAGTGAGCCTGGACGGCTACCTGGCGGCACCGAGCGAGGCGCCGGTGGAAGGCGAGCCGGAAGTCCGTCAACGCTTCTACCGTGCCGAGGTTTACCTGCACGACGGCAGCCAGGAGTACGACCTGATGGGCTTTGCGCCCGAGCAGATCGTGCGTGACGTGCTGGACCAGTTCGAAAGCCATCGCCAGTTGCTGGGGCGAGTGTACAGCTGACGCTGCTGCGATGAAGAAAAGGCCTTGCCCACCGTGCAAGGCCTTTTTTTTGAGCAATATGTAGCGCGGGTATCGCACCTGAATACCGCAGCCTGCGTTTTTTTCAGCGGAGGCACCCAGCATGACGAGTTACAAGATACCCCCCTTCGATTTCCGCCAGGCCGTGGCCGGGCAGTTCGACGGCCGGCCGACCCTGCGCCAGGTCGCCAGTGCGCAGCTACTGCGCGTGCTGCTGTCGAACCTGCCGTGGTTGGCCTACGCCAAGCCTGCACTCACCAATGCTGACCCCTTGATGCTGGACAGCCCGGATCCCTCTACCACGTACTGGACCACGGCACCCTTTGTGGACCGAGTTCTGGAAGCCTTGCTCGACCCTCAGGCGTTGAGCCTGGAGCCACTGGCGGATGGGCGCCATTACAACCTCGGGCTGACGGGCATCCATCGTTTCTCCGGCTCGTCGAGCGAGTTCGACACCCGGCAGTTGCCAGACTTGTCAGCTGCCCTGAACCAGCTGGTTGAGGACTTGCCACGACACTTCTGCGAGGCCCAGCTCGAGTTCTGGCGAGGCAAGGGCAGCGCCGGGGTGAGTCGCGACGAATGGTTGCAGTTGCTGCTCAAGCTCGCGCTACTGCGCAGCTTGCCCTGGCAGGGACTGGGCCCGCAGGAGCAGGCCTGTATCCGCGGCCTGCTGCACGGCGGTGATGAGCAGCCCGCGGTGTACTTCGTGCAGACCCGGCTGACCAGTGCCTCCATGCAATACGATCAACTGCAATGCCAGATGCTGATAGCCGCCGAGTGGGATGAGCGTCAGGTCATCCTGTGGTGCGCACCTTCGGGGATAGTACGCAGTTTCGAGTCGTTGCACGCGTTCGGCCTGGCCTTGCGTGACGAACTGGCGCAACGCTACGCCTTCGAACGGATGAGTTGGCAACGCTATCCCGCCACCGGCAATGTGTTTGCCCAGCAGGTCTCGCTGCTGCTCGATACGGTGCTCGCCAGGGTCGAGCTTGCGCGTTATGCCGATATCCAGGATGTTCCGGCCCTTGAACAGCGTTTTGACCAGCTTGGCGACCCTTCTTCCTGGTTCGTGGGGTACCCGGATGAAACCCCGGCAGTGCAACCTCCCCCTGGGTTGATGGCCAGTGCGCAGGACAGTTTTGCCTGCAGCGCTGCCTTGCTGCAGCTCGCGCTTTACCAGCTCGACTCGGGTGGGGTCTCAGCACTGGATGGCGTTCAGTCGCTGACCGATTACGCCCGTCAACGGCTGACCAGGCAGATCCGCGAGGATCACGGGGCAGACAGCTCGCCGGACGATCTTGTATTCGACCTTTACCTGGCCCGTGGGATCCCTGGTGGGGCGGGCACAGGCACCGGCGGCGGCGAGCCATTGGCCTTCGTCGGGAGCAAGACGCTCACCGAATTTGCCATTGGCAACCTCGCGTCGCTCAAGGGGGCGGCAATCGAGCGCATTTACCTGCGTGGCGGGGGCGAGGCACCGGCATGGCTCGATGCCGACGCCGCCAGAGCCCTCGTAACCAAAGTGGATATCGGTAGCCATTATCCTGCCTATGTCGCGGCGCAACTGGACGATCCGGCCAAGCGCGCGGACCGTGTCACGCGCCTGGGGCGGGAATGGCGTGCAGCACTGCTGGCCGCTGCACTCACTGCCAAGATGGACGGCAAGATCAAAGAGCCAGGCCTGCAATGCGTGGTCGACTATTGTGCGGGGCACGTCGACCCCGACGCGCCGCGCATGATCCTGTTTCCGCTGGCGTTCAGGCGTAGCGCAGCGTCCAGGGTCACGGACCCGGTACGCTGCATGTACATCCTGTTTTGTGCGGAACCCTCGCTGGTGTTGCTGTACCGGCCCTTGTTCGCCAAAGACACGCTGCGTGAATATGCCAGCCTCTCGGCTTTGCTCGAACACGTGCGTGAATCGGAGATTTTGCAGGAGAGTATTCTCGACTGGATGCAGCCCAGCGTCAGGCCTGTCTACGACCATGGTGGTTTCCGCGAACCGCACATCAGCGTCATCGGCATCGACCCCTATGCGCTGCCTGAGCGTCCGGAACCTGCCAGGCTGGCGATCGAATTCTGGCGTAGCAACATTGACGAGAAACTATATACAGCCAATCGGGACCTGCTGCTGACGCTCGCTGATGAACAGTCTGTGTCCAACGCCGAGAGCCGCTGGCAGACCTTGTGCGAGGGGGCATGGCTGCTGTTCGATGTCGTGACCTTGGCGCTTCGGGGGCCTGTGGCCTCGGTGGCCTGGTTGGTGCAATTGCTGAACGCGTTGCAGCAAGACATTGAGGCCTTGGAACGTGGCAATGAGTTTGATCGGTCGGCGGCAACGGTTGACCTGATATTGAACCTGGGCATGGTGTTGCTGCATGCCAGGCAACCCGCCAAAGCCTTTCCCTCCTATGCATTGCCCGGTGCGGCGGAGGTCGAGGGGCCTGAGGCGCAGCGCGGCGCATTTGCCGAAATTGCAATCGCGCCTATCGAGGAAACGCCTGCGCCTGGCCAAGCGCTGCCGAGCCGCTGGCTCGATTTTTCATGGCGAGGTCAGAGTGGCTTCAACTGGTTGCCGCGCGAACAGCGCGAAGCACTCAGGGCCATGCGTGCACCGGTCTCGCTTGCGGGCGTGCAGCCCTTGAACCAAGGTACGGCGACGGGCTTGTACCTGATCGACGGCGATCATTATGTAGCCCTGGCCAGTGATACCTACCGCGTGGAGCGGTTGCCAGAGGGTGTACGGGTGGTCGATGGTGGCGGAGCCGCGGGGCCCTGGCTGCGTTTCGTCGACGGCGTGTGGCGTGTGGACACGGCGCTTGGTCTGCGGGGTGGCATGGGGCGAGAGCGTACACAAAAGTGGCTGAGGGATCGGTTTCGCGACATGCACCAAAAGATAGAGGGCCTTGACAGTCGCGCCCGGGAGGCCAGAAAGCAAGCCGGGCCTTTTGCCAAGGCTGTGGACGAATTGCGCGAAAAACTGCTGAAACTCAGGGAGCTTCGGGCCACCGCATCCGAAAGGCTGGCCGCGTTGCCCGCCGAAGACGAAGCGGGTAAGTCGCAGTTGCGCACAACGCTCGCGCTTTACGATAAGCGCAAGATTACGTTCGAGCAGGACCACTTCACACAGATGAACCGGATGCTGAAGGAGCTGGAAGCTGCGGTCGGCGCCGATATTGAAATACTGGCGCTGCACGCGACCATGCGAGAAGACAAATTTGCCCGTGAGCGGGAAAAGGGGGGCTGGGACGGGGTGCTTGCCGAGCACGATAAAGTTGTTCGCAACAGCGCTATCAACGATGCCGAGATTACTTTCACCGAGCTCTGGAGCCTTGCGAATTACCCCGAGCTTGTGGAGATGCAAAACGCGCTGGATGGGCGGCCAGTCCGTGAATTCGCGGATTTGTATGAGAAGTTGCGCGTCAAACAGCAAGTCGTGATCGACGTGCAGGATCGCATGTTGGTCGGGAGTGAGCAGCTGGATCAATTGTTGACCGAAACGCCGGAAGATTTCGAGGTAAAGGATTGGGGGGGCAACGCCAAAGGCACCGTCGCAGACATAATTGCCAAGCGCAGCGTCAGTACAGTTCAACTGCGTTTCCACCAGGTGGTGAATCTGGCCGAGCTGGCGCTGCACCTGGAAAGCGACCGGCCAGACGTCATTGCAGGCTACAGAGCTGCCCTGGTCAGCTCAAGCCTGCGCAACGCGGCCGAAGCCCACGGCGAGCTGGCCTTCTCCAACCTGCCGGCGCAGGACAGGATCGTCATCCTGCACGAAGCCTGGGACGAATACAGTGCTGCGCTGGTCAACAGCGATCGCGTTCGCCGAGAGGGTGGGGCGTTGATCGAACCGGCCATGATCGAGCGCTATCGGGAGCACATCAGCAAACTCAAGCTCGATGTGAACGTACGTCTGGGCATAGCGTATGATGAGCAGGATCACCCCCTTCTACCGGCCGGGCGTAGGCCTTATCCGGCGTCCCGCGTGCCGCAGCGGTTGGTGCGTAATGGCCAGGGGCAACTGATGATCGGCAACCTTATCGAAGGGCAATCCTTGCTCGAGGTGCGTGAGAAGATCAGCGATAAGGTATTGGCCACCTTTGAACAAGTAGATGGCGAGTGGCGCGAGGTCCAGCAGCCATCGTTATCCGACGAAGCCCCCCTAGCCGATCTCGCTAGTTGGGTGCAGTCTCTACTGAATAAGAGCAATGCCCATCGAGCCTCAGCCAAGGCCTATGTCGAGATCGATATCAGCGGGTCGCTGGTGGCCAGGATATACGATCTTCAGCTGAACAAACTGACCGAGGCAGTGAGCGTAGTGCGCGATGCCGGTGGCGACGATGCGCTGATCAAGACCTTGGAACAGGAAGTGAATGCGCTGCGTGCAGAGAAGGAGGTGCAACTTACCACCCTGTACACCCACACCAGCCGCCCCACTGCCGAAGCCCTGCGCTTTCTTTACGATTTGAAGGCGATCAAGGTCGTATACCTCAAGCGGCATGTCATGGCGGACGGTAGCGCTTTCGATGAGTACCTGGTCCAGCTCTTGTCAAACAACCGTAAACTCTGGGCTGTGCATTTCCATTTGCGGTCGCAGGCTGCCTACGCCCGGGATTTTACTTCGGGGCACCTGAAGGTGTGGGCCCAGCGTTACCTGAGCAGCCAGGTTGCCAGGGATACAGGGCAGCAGCTTTACCGCGGCAAGCTGACACTACAGCAAGCCACGGGGATCATTCCTTTCGATCGTCCAGCAGCACAGTAGGTTCGGGTCATCGGTTGCTGTAGCGGCCCTGCCGGCCATGTGCCGGCATGGCCTGGTTGCTGCGCTCGGCAATCATCTGTGGCAGGCCCAGCAGCGTGATGCCCTGGCTTTTCAGGCGGGGCAGTTCGCGGGCCAGCACCTCCAGCGTTTGCGGGTAAGGGTGGCCGATCAGCACTGCCGAGCCTTGCTTGTGCGCCAGGGCCACGCCTTGTTGCAACTGCCCGGCAATGGCTTCGGTGGTGCGCACGTCATCGAGAAACACATCCCGCGAGACATGCGCCAGGCCTTGCGCCTGTGCTTCTGCAGCCGCGACGGTGGCGGCACTGGTGCGGCTGTCGACGAAGAACAGATGGCGACGTTGCAATTCGCCCATCAGCCAGGCCATGGGTTCGCGCTGGGCCGTCATGCGGCTGCCCATATGGTTGTTGATGCCGGCCGCGTAAGGCACCTTGAGCAGCGCGCTGTCCAGGCGCCGGGCCAGCTCTTCGCCGGCGATGCCGGGGTGCCAGGCATAGGGCCCGGTGGCCGGGTCCATTGGCATGTGCAGGATCACCGTTTTGCCAGCCTTGTGCGCTTGGCGGGCGAAGTCGGTTGCATGCGGGGTGTCGGGCATGATGGCCATGGTCACCGGGCCGGGTAGGGCCAAGGTGCGGCTGTCCCGGTTGGGGCTCTGGCCAAGGTCGTCGATGATGATGCTCATGTAGGTCTTGCCGGCCGGCGCCGCTTGCGCGACCCCGGCCAACAGGCAGAACACCAGGCACAGCAGGTACCGCACGGGCTGGATCATTTGCCCGAGGTGATGTTGAGGCCTTTGAGCAGGCTCAGTGCCTGGCTCAGTTGGAAGTCGTCGTCCTGTGGGCGCTCCTTGCGCTTGCTGCTGCCGGTCGGGCGGTCGGCGCCGCCGTTACCGTTGCCCAGGTGGCCCTGCAGGTCGGCTTCCTTGAAGTTGTCGGTGTCGACCTCGGCAGTGAGCTTGGCCTGACGTACTTCGATGTCGGGGACGATACCCTGGGCCTGGATCGAACGGCCATTGGGGGTGAAGTACAGTGCGGTGGTCAGCTTCAGGGCGCGGTCATTGGCCAATGGCAGCACGGTTTGTACCGAGCCTTTGCCGAAGCTGTCGGTGCCCATCAGCACGGCGCGCTTCTGGTCTTGCAGTGCGCCCGCTACAATTTCCGAAGCCGAGGCGCTGCCGCCGTTGATCAGCACCACCAGTGGCACCCCTTCGCTGGCGTCGGCCGGGTCGGCCGAGAAGCGCAGTTCGGAATTGGCGATGCGGCCCTTGGTGTAGACGATCAGGCCCTTGGTGAGGAAGTGGTCGGCCACTTCCACGGCCGATTGCAGCACGCCACCCGGGTTGTTGCGCAGGTCGAGCACCACCCCGCGCAGTTTCTTGCCGTTGTCCTTGCGCAGCTTGGCCAGGGCTTTGCCCACCTCGTCGCCGGTCTTGACCTGGAACTGGGTGATGCGGATATAGCCGTAGTCGTTTTCCAGCAGTTGGCTCTTCACGCTCTTGACCTGGATCACCGCGCGGGCCAGGGTCACGTCGAAGGGGTTACCGCCGTCGCGGACCAGGGTCAGGGTGATTTTGTCGCCAACCTTGCCGCGCATCTTGTCCACCGCTTCGGTCATGGTCTGGCCGCGGGTCGGGGCGCCGTTGATCTTGACGATCAGGTCGCCGGCCTGGACGCCTGCACGCGAGGCCGGGGTGTCATCGATCGGCGAGACCACCTTGATGAAGCCGTCTTCCTGGCCCACTTCGATACCCAGCCCGCCGAACTCGCCGCTGGTGCTTTCCTGCAGTTCCTGGAAGTCCTCGGGGCCCAGGTAGGCCGAGTGTGGGTCGAGGTTGCTGAGCATGCCCTTGATGGCATTCTCCAGCAGGGTCTTGTCGTCCACCGGCTCGACATAGGCCGCTTTGATGCGGTCCATGACTTCGGCGAAGGTGCGCAGCTCTTCCAGTGGCAGTGGCGCCTTGGCAGTGACCTCGGTGGCCGGCACAGCTGCCGCCTTGGCCGGCTCCGCGGCAGTGGCCAGGGGCGCGCCGACCGCCAGGGCGATGGACAGGGCCAACTGGGTGAGACGAGGCGAGTGCAGCATGTCGAACGGACTCCTGATCCTGTAAGCGCTCCCTGCGGAGCATCGGTGCAGCGTTTGGGCCGCGCCGTAGAAAGTTGACTAACCCCGGCACCACTGCGAAGGGTCGGTAGGCCGGCCCTGCTGGCGGATGGCGAAGTACAAGCCTGCCGCGTCCTGGCCACCGCTGTCGCCGACGGTGGATATGGCTTCACCGGCCTTGACGATGTCACCGGCACTTTTCAGCAGGCTCTGGTTATGGCCGTACAGGCTCAGGTAACCGTTGCCATGATCGAGAATGACCAGAAGCCCGGCGCCGCGCAACCAGTCGGCGAACACCACACGCCCGCCGTGCACGGCGCGCACTTGTGTGCCGGGGTTGGCGCTGATCATCACACCGTCCCATTTGGCCCGGGCATCGTTGCCGCGTGCATCGCCGAAGCGTGCCAGCAATCGACCATTGACTGGCCAAGGAAGTTTGCCCCGTGCTGCAGAAAATGCTCCGCCGTAGTTGGCTCCGTCGCTGGAAACCATCGGCCCGAGGGTGGTACGAGCCTTTTTCGGCGGCTCTACCGGCGCTTCAGGCTCGCGCGCCTGGTTGCGCGCAGCGGCGGCCAGGGCCTCTTGCTGCCGGCGTTTTTCCGCTTCCTGCTGCGCCAGCAAGGCTTTCTTGCGTGCCTCTTCAGCCTCGCGGGCCTGGCGTGCCAGGGTTTCCTCGATGGTCTTGAGGACTTTGGCCAGGTCGGCCTGGTCCTGCTGACGGGCCTGGAGCTTCTGGTCGCGGTCTTTCATGTCGCTGTTGAGCTTGGCCAATACCTGCTGGCGCTTGCCGCGTTCGCTCTCCAGGGCCTGGCGGCGGCTGTCAAGGTCGGCGCGCTGGGCCAGCAACTGTTGCTGCTGGGCAGACATCTGCTGCTCGACACTGGCCAGCTGGCGGAGGGTTTCGTTGAAGGTGCGCAGCTGCTCCAGGCGCGCCTTGCTCATGTAGTCGTAGTAGGTCAGGGTGCGGGCGAATTTCTCTGGGTTCTGCTGGTTGAGCAGCAGCTTGAGGTATTCCTCGCGACCGTTGTTCTGGTAGGCCGAGCGGGCCTGAATGGCGATCAGCCGTTGCTGTTCAACGCGGGCGGTCTGGAGTTTTTTTTTCTCGGTTTCAAGGCGCTCCAGCTCGCCCTCGGTCTTTTTTAGCGCTTGCTGCAGTGCCTCCACCTGCTTTTCGAGGTTGCCGATGTCGGTCTCGGTGGCTTTCAGGTCCTTTTGCACACCGGCTTTTTCTTCCTGGAGCTTGCCCAGTGTTTTCTTGAGCTCGGCAATGTCCTGGCGGGTGGCGTCCAGTTGCTGCTGGGTCTGTGCGCGCTCATCGGCGAAGGCCGGGCTGAGCAGGCATGACAAGGCTAGGAGGATCAGGGCGCGAAGCATGGGGTTTGGCGTACCAAGGATGGAGACTGGCCTAGTATGCCCGCCTGGGCGGGCAAAAAAAACGCCTCGCTGCCAGTGTCGCGAGGCGTTTGTCTGGAATTCAGGTGTTATCGGGGCCCTGTAGGAGCGGCCTTGCGTCGCGATGGGCCGCAAAGCGGCCCCAATACGCAGATTCAGGCGTCTACCAGAATCGAAGTGCCGGTCATTTCGGCAGGCTTCTCCAGCCCCAGCAGCTTCAACATGGTCGGCGCAACATCGGCCAGCACGCCGCCATCACGCACTTTCACGTTGCGCTTGCCGACATAGATGAACGGCACCGGCTCGGTGGTGTGTGCGGTGTGGGCCTGGCCGGTGGACTCGTCTTCCATCTGCTCGACGTTCCCGTGGTCGGCGGTGATCAGCGCCTCGCCACCGACCTTGTCCAGCGCCTCGACAATGCGGCCAACGCAGTTGTCCAGCGCTTCGACAGCCTTGACTGCCGCTTCGAACACGCCGGTGTGGCCGACCATGTCACCGTTGGCGTAGTTGACCACGATCACGTCGAAGCGCTGTTGCTCGATGGCTTCGACAATGCGGTCGGTCACTTGCGGTGCGCTCATTTCCGGCTGCAGGTCGTAGGTGGCGACCTTCGGCGATGGGATCAGGATGCGCTCTTCGCCTTCGAATGGCTCTTCGCGGCCACCGGAGAAGAAGAAGGTGACGTGGGCGTATTTTTCGGTTTCGGCGATACGCAGTTGGGTCTTGCCGTGCTTTGCCAGGTACTCGCCCAGTACATTGTTCAGGCTGGACGGAGCAAAGGCAGCGGGTGCCGGGATTTTCGCCGAATACTGGGTCAGGCCGATGTAGGCCGCCATTTCTGGCAGGCGCGCACGGGCGAATTCGGTGAAATCCGGCTCGACGAAGGCGCGCGACAGCTCGCGAGCGCGGTCGGCGCGGAAGTTCATGAAGATCACGGCATCGCCGTCTTCGACCTTGACTGCTGCGCCAATGCGCGTGGCCTTGACGAACTCGTCGCTCTCGTCACGGGCGTAGGCCGCTTGCAGGCCTGCCACGGCGGTGTCAGCGGTGTATTCGGCGCTGCTGTCGACGATCAGGTTGTAGGCGGCGCTAACGCGGTCCCAGCGGTTGTCGCGGTCCATGGCGTAGTAGCGGCCGATCAGGCTGGCGATGCGGCCCTTGCCCAGCTTGGCGAAGGTGGCGTCGAGCAGCTCGATGGACGACTGCGCGCTACGTGGCGGGGTGTCACGGCCATCGAGGAAGGCGTGCAGATAGATTTTTTCCGCGCCGCGCTGCGCGGCCAGTTCGGCCATGGCAACGATGTGGTCCTGGTGGCTGTGCACGCCGCCATCGGACAGCAGGCCAAGGATGTGCACGGCTTTGCCGGCACCGGCAGCCTTGTCCACCGCACCGGTGAGCACCGGGTTTTGGAAGAACTCACCGTCGCGGATGGCCTTGGTCACCCGGGTGAAGTCCTGATAGACGACGCGGCCCGCGCCCAGGTTCATGTGACCGACTTCGGAGTTGCCCATCTGCCCGTCCGGCAGGCCGACATCCATGCCCGAGCCGGAAATGAGGCCATGCGGCTGGCTGGCGCGCAGGCGGTCGTAGACCGGCGTGTTAGCGGCATAGATGGCGTTGTATTCAGGGCTTTCGCTGTGGCCGAAGCCATCCAGGATGATCAGGACCAGGGGTTTGGGCGTACTCGTCATCAATCAAACTCACGGTTGTTCAAAGATGATAAAGAAACGCATTTTAGGGCAAATACGCCACGTGCGGCGAATAATCGTCCCATCCCCCGACCGGCGCGCGTGCGCTGGCAACATGAAGCTGGTCTGGTGGCCGGCCCGTCGGGCTTTGGTGGTACCAAGGTGCTGTGTATACTGGCCGGCATTTTCAATCGCCTGGAACACCGCTGATGGTTGCTCACCTGATTCAATTCGCGACAGATCACTACATCCTGGTTGCGATCTTCTTCATTCTGCTGGCCCTGCTGCTCATCAATGAAATCCGCCGTGGCGGGCAGAGCCTGAGCAACGGTCAGCTGACTGCCCTGGTCAATGCCGACAAGGCGCTGGTGATCGATATCCGCCCGGCCAAGGAGTACTCCGCCGGTCACATCGTGGGTGCGGTGAACATTCCGCAGGACAAGCTGGCCAACCGCATGGCCGAGCTGGACAAGCACAAAGAGAAGACCCTGATCGTCGTCGACGCGATGGGCCAGCAGTCCGGCAGCATTTGCCGCGATCTGCTCAAGGCCGGTTACAACGCCGCCAAGCTGAGCGGTGGCGTTTCCAGCTGGAAAGCCGATAACCTGCCCCTGGTGAAGTGATATGAAGCCCGTCATCGTTTATTCCAGCGACTACTGCCCCTACTGCATGCGTGCCAAGTACCTGCTCGAGAGCAAGGGCGTGGCATTCGAGGAAATCAAGGTCGACGGCAGACCGCAACTGCGCGCCGAGATGGCCCAGAAAGCCGGCCGCACGTCGGTGCCGCAGATCTGGATCGGCAGTACCCATGTCGGTGGATGCGATGACCTCTATGCCCTGGAACGCGCCGGCAAGCTCGACGCGTTGCTGGCGGCCTGATTTGCACTGCATTCGAAAACATTAGGATAAGGATCTGCCATGACTGACCAACAGACCAACGGCGCTGCTGCTGAAGACAACAGCCCTCAGTTCTCCCTGCAGCGTATCTATGTGCGCGACCTGTCGTTCGAGGCCCCGAAAAGCCCGCAGATCTTCCGTCAGACCTGGGAGCCGAGCGTTGCCCTGGACCTGAACACCAAGCAAAAGGCCCTGGAAGGCGACTTCCATGAGGTGGTGCTGACCCTGTCGGTCACCGTGAAGAACGGCGACGAAGTCGCGTTCATCGCTGAAGTGCAGCAGGCGGGTATCTTCCTCATCGCCAACCTCGATGCTGCTTCTATGAGCCACACGCTGGGTGCGTTCTGCCCGAACATCCTGTTCCCGTATGCCCGCGAGACCCTGGACAGCCTGGTAACCCGTGGTTCGTTCCCGGCGCTGATGCTGTCGCCGGTCAACTTCGACGCCCTGTACGCGCAAGAAATGCAGCGCATGCAGGAAGCCGGCGAAGCGCCAACCGTTCAGTAACTGCTGCCGGTATCGGAAAAGCGCCTCTAGGGGCGCTTTTTTGTTGGCTGTGTGGGAAGCCGCACGTGGTCCCTGGGGGAGCCGGCTTGCCGGCGATAGGGCCAGTGCAGGCTTACACATCAGCTCCCGGCAAACCCGTTCTGCCGCCAGGCCTCATACACCGTCACCGCCACCGTGTTGGACAGGTTCAGGCTGCGGCAGCCTGGGCGCATGGGCAGGCGCAGGCGTTGCTCGGCGGGCAGGCTGTCGAGGACTTCTGCCGGCAGCCCGCGGCTCTCCGGCCCGAACAGGAACGCGTCACCCGGCTGGTACGCGACCTCGTGGAACGGGTGCGAGCCTTTGGTGGTAAAGGCGAACAGCCGTGGGTTGCCCAGGCTTTCCAGGCATTCGGCCAGGCTCTGGTGGCGCTTGAGCGTGGCATACTCGTGGTAATCCAGCCCCGCGCGGCGCAGGCGCTTGTCATCCAGTTCGAAGCTGATGGGTTCGATCAGGTGCAGGTGGCAGCCGCTGTTGGCGCACAGGCGAATGATATTGCCGGTATTCGGCGGAATTTCTGGTTGAAAAAGGATGACGTGAAACATGCACGGCTCCAAGCAAGAGGATGACGGGCATTCTACCCCCGAACCGGATGTGCGTTCGAAGGCGTTGCCGCGCATGCTGCTGTCGCTGGCGATCGTCGGGGTAATGGTGGGGCTGATGATCGGCCGCCTGACCGCCCCTGTAGAGCGCCAGTTGCAGCAGGTAGAGGTGTTGTCGAATGGGCTGGCGCTGTGGTTCAACGAAGAACCCAAGCTGCATGCCGAGAACGTCCAAGGCACGGTGGCTGTGCTGTTCCAGGCCCAGGGCACGGCCCGGCAGGGCCAATTGAGCCTGAACGGCAAACCGGTAAGCTGGCGGCTGCAGAACAGCCAGGAAGGGTTGTTGCTGACGGTGGTGGCCGCGCGCCCCCTGCACGGCCAATGGGCCGGTGCAGAAGACGCTGGGCGCTGGCGGCTGCAGGTGAGCCTGCAGGAATAAAAGAGGGGATATCCCGGCCTGCCTGTACCAGGGTCCCCAAAAGGGCTACGGCGTACTGCGTGTAAAGGGGGGATGGCCCGGCCTGCCTGTACCGAGGTCCCCAAAAACGGCGGTGTTGCTAATAAAAGAGGGGTTCACCCGGCCTGCCTGTACCAGGGCCCCCGAAACTGGGTATGTATTAGCTATTGCAGGGGGCGTGCCAATTTTGCAAAACCCGGAAATACTGGGCTTTGAGGGGGATTCGGCCGGTTTTTGAGGGGGTTTGTGCCTTGGCGAGGTGCAGCGGGCACAGGAACGGTGCATCGGAAGGCTGAAACAGCTGGGGCCGCTTTGCGGCCCTGTCGCGGCACAAGGCCGCTTACAATGGGCGGGGGTGGCCGGCAGTCCTGCGGAGCCGGGCCGGCATCATCAATCGATGTAGCAGCGCAAGCTTTTCAAATTTTGAGAAAGACAGTTGCTCCTGCAGGTAACCCACCAGCCCGGAAGCAGAGATGGTCCGTGTAGGAGCGGCCTTGTGTCGCGAAAGGGCTGCGCAGCAGCCCTAAAGATCTCGAGGGTTAACCTAGCGCTCAGTGCTCGTCACCTTCCTCGTCATCGCCACCCGCCACATTCATCCCCAGTTCCTTGATCTTGCGGGTCAGGGTGTTGCGGCCCCAGCCCAGCAACAGCGCCGCATCGCGGCGCCGGCCGGCGGTGTGCTTGAGGGCGGTCTCGATCATGATCCGCTCAAAGCTTGGCACCGCGCTGTCCAGCAGGTTGGATTGCCCACGCGCCAGTGCCTGGTCAGCCCACTGGCGCAGCGCCTGCTCCCAGTTGGTCACGGGGGCAGCGTCCTGGGGCAGGTTCAGCAACTCCGGCGGCAAGTCACCAATCAGTACCTCGCGGCTGGAGGCCATGACGGTGATCCAGCGGCAGGTGTTCTCCATCTGCCGCACGTTGCCCGGCCATGGCAGGTTGCGGATGAACTCCTCGGTTTCCGGCTTGAGCACCTTCGGCTCGACCGCCAGCTCTTGAGCGGCACGGGCAAGGAAATGGCGGGCGAGTGCGGGGATGTCTTCGCGCCGGTCAGCCAACCTCGGGATATGGATGCGAATCACGTTCAGGCGGTGGAACAAGTCTTCGCGGAACTTGCCAGCCTGCACCAGTGACTCGAGGTTCTGGTGAGTAGCGGCGATGATACGCACGTCTACCTTGACCGGCACGTGGCCGCCGACCCGGTAGAACTCGCCATCTGCCAGCACCCGCAGCAGGCGAGTCTGGGTTTCGGCGGGCATGTCGCCGATCTCGTCGAGGAACAGGGTGCCGCCATCGGCCTGCTCGAAGCGGCCCCGGCGCAGGTTGGCGGCGCCAGTGAAAGCGCCTTTTTCGTGGCCGAACAGCTCGGACTCCATCAGGTCCTTGGGGATGGCGGCCATGTTCAGGGCAATGAACGGTGCCGCTGCGCGCGGGCTGTGGCGGTGCAGGGCGTGGGCTACCAGTTCTTTGCCGGTACCGGACTCGCCATTGATCAGCACGGTGATGTTGGAGTGGCTGAGGCGGCCAATGGCGCGGAACACCTCCTGCATCGCCGGGGCTTCACCGATGATCTCCGGTGTGCGCGCCAGGCTTTGTGGCACGTCCAGCCCTTGCTGCTCCTGGGCGTGCTGGTTGGCCCGCTTGACCAGCGAAACCGCCTCGTCCACGTCGAACGGCTTGGGCAGGTACTCGAAAGCACCGCCTTGGTACGATGCCACGGCGCTGTCCAGGTCGGAATGGGCGGTCATGATGATGACCGGCAGGCGTGGGTGCTGCTCGCGAATCTGCGCCAGCAGGTCGAGGCCGCTGGCCCCCGGCATGCGGATGTCGGAAATGATCACGTCCGGCTGCTGGCGGGCCAGGCGGCCCATGACACCGTCTGCGCTATCGAAGCTCTGGGTGGTCATGCCTTCCTGTTGCAGGGCTTTTTCCAGGACCCAGCGGATGGAGCGATCATCGTCGACGATCCATACGGTTTCACTTCGGCTCATGAGGCGGTGGCTCCTTGTTCCAGAGGCAGGTAGATCGAGAAGGCGGTATGGCCTGCGTGGCTTTCACACTCGATCAGGCCCTGGTGCTGGCTGATGATGTTCTGGGTAATGGCCAGGCCGAGCCCGGTACCGTCCGGGCGACCGCTGACCATGGGATAGAAGAGGGTGTCTTGCAGTTCCAGCGGGATGCCCGGGCCGTTGTCGATGATCTCCACCCGGGCCACCAGGCGATGGCGCACGTGGCCGATGGTGAACTGGCGCAAGGCGCGGCTGCGCAAGGTGATGCGGCCCAGGCGCAGTTCGTTCTGCGAACTGATCGCCTGCATGGCGTTGCGCACGATATTGAGCACGGCCTGGATCATCTGTTCGCGGTCGATCAGGACATCCGGCAGGCTTGGGTCGTAGTCGCGCACCAATGTGATGCAGCCCTGGCTTTCGGCTTCGACCAGGCTGCAGACCCGCTCCAGTACTTCATGGATGTTGGTCATGGCCAGCGAGGGCAGCTTGTTCGAGCCCAGCATGCGGTCGACCAGGTTGCGCAGGCGGTCGGCCTCTTCGATGATCACATTGGTGTAGTCGCGCAGGCCGTCTTCGGGCAGCTCGCGGGCCAGCAGCTGGGCGGCGCCGCGGATGCCCCCGAGGGGGTTCTTGATTTCGTGAGCCAGGCCCCGCACCAGCATCTTGGTGGTTTCCTGTTTGCTCAGTTGCGCCTCTTCCTTGGTGATGCGCAGCAGCCGGTCGCGCGGGTGCACCTCCAGCAGCAGCAGGGTCTGGCCCTGGTGCAGGATTGGCGTTACCGCGTAGTCGACCGTGATCGTCTGCCCGGTCAGGGACGTCAGTTGTGCTTCGCGTTTGGTAAACGGGTGCGCCTGTTCCACCGCCTGGCGCAACGAGCTGAGCGCCTCGGTCGATTCAGTGAACAGTTCGCTGATGAACTGCCCGTGACTGCGCTGGCCACTGACCGCCAGCAACATTTCTGCAGCTGGGTTCATGTATTCCAGGCGCAGCTCACCGTTGAGCAATAGCGTGGCGGTGGTCAGGTTGTCCAGAAGCAGACGGTGCTGTGCATCGCTGATGGTCATAAGGCGTCGTTGACCTCTTTTGGCGCTTGTCTGGCAGGGTGCAGCCAGAACCCGGGGCGCAGTGAATCCGCTGATTCCAGTTTCAGTGCATAAAATGCAAGAAACAAACCAAAGCTCCGAAAAGAAGCGGAATTGTCCGATGAGCACCCGAAATCGCGCAGATTCGCACCAGAATGTTCTGGTTTAACGTTTCTTGTGACCTTTTTTGGGGTGCATTCAAGGGCGTCGCCCGCAAGAATGCACCAATAAGGAGCATAGAGCTTTCAGGATTTATCGCACAATTGACCGGTGGCGCGAACCAAGGCCTGGTGCAGTGGCTGGGGCGCGGAACGGCCGGCCAGTTCCTTGGCCAGCCGTGTGCTGCAGCCTGCCGCGGGCTCACGGTCGAAGGCTGCCAGCTTTTGCAGGAGTGTGCCCTGCAGGTCATCCAGTTGCGGGCGGATGTCAGTCTGCAAGTCGCGGCGTTGCGTGTGCGGCGCCGCGCCCTCGCGGTGCCAGTCGGACAGCAGGGTGTATTGCAGCAACTTGTTGGCTTCCATCTGGTCGGCGAAAAACGCCTCGGCGCGTTGTGGTGCCAGTCCGTGGCCAGGTGCGGCAGCACGGACATTCGCCAGCACTTGTTGCTCGCGCAGCGTTGCCTGCACGGGCTGGCCAGTGTCCCACTTGTGCAGCGCCACGGCTTCAGCCAGGGCCAGGCGACGTTCGATGTTGTCGAGCAGCGCGGATAACGCCGTATCCGGCGGTGCTTCTGCGGTGCAACCGGTCAGGGCCAATACAGCCACTGCGGCGAAGGGGAAATGACGCATGACAGACCTCCAGAGCATAGGGTGAAGGCCCGAGTGTGGCGGTGTTGCCTGATCCTCGGGGGTAGGACGCTTCCGAAAATAGTGACGGCAGAAACGAAAACGGCCTCCCGAGGGAGGCCGTTTGATCAGCTCACCGGCGCCGGGCGCCGATCAGATCAGCAGCTGTAGTACAGCTCGTATTCCAGCGGGTGCACGAAGGTGCGGACCTTGATTTCTTCTTCGCTCTTGAGCTCGATGAAGGCGTCGATGAAGTCGTCGGAGAACACGCCGCCCTTGGTGAGGAACGCACGGCCTTTATCCAGCTCTTCCAGAGCTTCTTTCAGGCTGCCGCACACTTGCGGGATGTTCTTGGCTTCTTCTGGCGGCAGGTCGTACAGGTTCTTGTCGGCCGCGTCGCCTGGGTGGATCTTGTTCTGGATACCGTCCAGGCCAGCCATCAGCAGTGCTGCGAAGGCCAGGTACGGGTTGGCCGATGGGTCCGGGAAGCGGGCTTCGATACGGCGGGCTTTAGGGCTGCCAACGTAAGGAATACGGATCGAAGCGGAACGGTTGCGCGCCGAGTAGGCCAGCATCACCGGGGCTTCGAAACCTGGAACCAGACGCTTGTACGAGTTGGTCGACGGGTTGGTGAAGCCGTTCAGGGCCTTACCGTGCTTGATGATACCGCCGATGAAATACAGGGCGGTGTCGGACAGGCCGGCATAGCCTTCGCCGGAGAAGGTGTTCTTGCCGTCTTTCCAGATCGACATGTGCACGTGCATGCCCGAACCGTTGTCGCCGTACAGTGGCTTCGGCATGAAGGTAGCGGTACGGCCGTAGGCGTCGGCAACGTTGTGCACAACGTACTTCAGCGCCTGGACTTCGTCAGCCTTCTTCACCAGGGTGTTGAACTTGACACCGATTTCGTTCTGGCCGGCAGTTGCCACTTCGTGGTGGTGAACTTCGACGGTCTGGCCCATTTCTTCCAGTGCGTTGCACATGGCAGTACGGATTTCGTGGTCGTGGTCGAACGGCGGAACCGGGAAGTAGCCGCCTTTCACGCCTGGGCGGTGGCCTTTGTTGCCGCCTTCCACGTCAGCGCCGGTCATCCACGAGCCTTGCTCGGAGAAGATCTTGAACATCGAGCCGGAGATGTCCGACTGGAACTTGACTTCGTCGAAGATGAAGAACTCTGGCTCCGGGCCGGCGAAGACAGTGTCACCGATGCCGGTGCTCTTCAGGTACTCTTCGGCACGCTTGGCGATGGCACGTGGGTCGCGGTCGTAGCCCTGCATGCTCGACGGGTCGACGATGTCGCAGGTGATGATCAGGGTTGGTTCTTCGGTGAACGGGTCCAGAACGGCGGTTTCGTCAACCGGCATCAGGATCATGTCGGAAGCTTCGATGCCTTTCCAGCCAGCGATGGAGGAACCGTCGAACATCTTGCCGACTTCGAAGAAGTCTTCGTCCAGCGCATCGCGCGCCGGCATGGTCACGTGGTGCTGAGTACCTTTGGTGTCCGTGAAACGCAGATCAATCCACTTGACGTCATGATCTTTGATGAGTTGAACCGACTTCGACATGTTGTCCTCCGGATGGTCTAGAGCGCGGTGGGCCGCTGCCCTGGAAAAAGGGTGTTGCCGGGCGCGGATAGTCGGCCAAGCTTACCTGCCTCACAAGGGAGCAAATTGCATGCCAGTGCCCGAAAATGGCGAGGGCGGGATAAAAGGGGGCGTTTGCAGGCATTTTGCGGGGGGCTCGGCTTGGAGTGTGCACTTTTTTAGATGCGGATTTTGATATTCGTGCACCGGTATGGTGCACGACCTGGAGGGTGTGCTTTCTTTGAGGGCTTCATCGCCTGTGAGATCGAGCGCCGCCCGCGCGGCGCATCGCGAGCTACGCTCGCTCCTACGTTTGTTTCGGGCCAGTAACGCCT
>NZ_AEWE02000119.1:0-22043 GCF_000190455.2 Pseudomonas sp. TJI-51 | reverse complement strand
GGCTTGCCGGCGATGGGGCCAGTGTTTTTTCCGCACAGGAGATGTTCTGCGTGCAGACGCCCATTCCCGTAACCATCCTCACCGGCTTCCTCGGTGCCGGTAAGACCACCTTGCTCAAACACATGCTCAAGGCCGAGCACGGCCTGAAGCTGGCGGTGATCGAAAACGAATTCAGTGACGCCGGCATCGACAGCCAGTTGCTGGGCGACCAGCCGGTGCAGGTGATGACCCTGGCCAACGGCTGTGTGTGCTGCAGCATCCATGGCGACCTGACCCGCGCCTTGTACCTTCTGCTCGAGCGCCTGGATGCCGGCGAAATCGCCTTCGACCGCCTGGTGATCGAATGCACCGGCCTGGCCGACCCGGCCCCGGTGGCGCAAACCTTCTTCATCGACGAGGAACTGCGCGAGCGCTACATCCTCGACGGCATCATCACCCTGGTCGATGCCAAGCATGCCGAGTTGCATCTGACCCAGACCATCGCCCAGGCCCAGGTTGGCTTTGCCGATCGCCTGTTGCTGAGCAAGACCGACCTCGTCGAGCCGGCTGCGGTCCAGGCCCTGCGCGAACGCCTGGCCCGTATCAACGGGCGGGCGGCGATCCGAGTGGTCGAGCACGGTTGCATCGACCTGGCAGAGTTGCTGGACGTGCGCGGCTTCAACCTCAACCCCGACCTGGGCGCAAACCTGAAACCCTCGCTGCGCCCGGTGCTCAAGCCGGCCACCCCCGACCGCATCGGCACCCTGGTGTTGCGTACCGAAGCCGCGCTGGATATCGACCGCCTCAGCGGCTTCATGAACGAGCTGCTGGAAACCCATGGGAAGCAGCTGCTGCGTTACAAGGGCGTGCTGAACATTGCCGGCGAGGACCGCAAGCTGGTGTTCCAGGGTGTGCTCAAGCTATATGGCTTCGACTGGGACGCCGAGTGGGTCGAAGGCGAAACCCGCGAAAGCGTGATGGTCTTCATTGCCGATGACCTGCCCGAGGCTACGATTCGGGCTGGGTTCGAGGCGCTGGCTGAGGGCTGACCCGGCCCGGCGAGGGTGGCGCGAACCACTGCGGCCACGAGCTGCGGTGGCGCGTTTGCTCCTCGATGCAGGGGATCAGCCGCTCCCTCAGCACGGCGGTTTGCCCCACGGCCTTGGCCGTGCGGTACTTGATGCTGTGGATGCACTCGCGGTCGCCGAACTCGCAGCGGTTGAGCGCGGTGCCCCCACAGGGGCCATTGGCCAGGCCCTTGGGGCAGGTTTCCGGGCAGGTGTACAAGGTGTCTTCCAGGCGGCAGCGGCCGCAGGTATCACAGCCAACCAACGGGCGCTTAACACTGCGCTCCAGGGTGTGCAGCACCTGTGCGCCAAGGCGGGTAGTCCACAGTGGCTGGCGCACCGCCCAGCCAAACGCCTTGCTCAGGCTGTTGCGGCGGCTGAACAGCAGCCCATGCATGCCATGCATCAGGTGGTAGCGGGCTTTTTCCTTGAACGAGGCATCGACCCTTGATTCGCCCTGGCGCCAGTTGGCCTGGGGGGGATGGAAGGTGACTGCCGGCAGCCCCGGCATTTGCCAACTGGCTTGCCAGGCGGGCGCCCATTGCTCCAGGGTGTGGACGTGCGTTTGCCAGTACGCCAGTCGCGCTTCAAGGGCAAGCAGCTGCTTCAGGTCATGAATGCCCGACAGGTGCACGCCCGCGTAACCCATCAGCTTCGTTCCGATGATCTGCAAGGCAAGGCGATCAACGCTGCGCGACTGGGCAAAAGCCTTGGACTGCGCCGTTTCCGCCTCGAGCATCTCGCGCATGGAGGGGGTAACGGTCACGCCGGCGACGTGGTCGAGCATCGCTGCACGGCCATGGTTGAGGCTCATCAGGCAGGCCAGCATGGGTTTGGGCGCGGCCTGGCGGCGCATCCAGTGCATGGCTTCCTGGTGTTTGGCTGCGTCGAAGCCCAGTTGCAAGGTAAGGAAGTCGGCCCCCGCAGCCAGTTTTTTCTCGGCCTTGAAGTACTGCGCACCGCCTTCTTCCTCGTGGTACTTGAACGGGTTCAGCGCCGCGCCCAGCAACCAGTGCGGGCAGGCCTGGCGGGCAATCTGCAGCGCGGCCACCGACTCCAGGTAGCGCACCGGGCGCTGGCCGGGTTCATGCCCAGGCAAACGGTCACCGGTCAGCAGCAGCAACTGGTCGAGGCCGGCCGCCTCCATGCGCTGCAATTGCGCGAGCAAGTGGTGGCGTTCGCGGTCCTTGCCGGAGAAATGCGGCAGGGCCGGCACCGGGCGGTCGAACGAGGCCAGGGCGTCCAGCGGCGACATGTCCAGCGGGCTGCCGACGCGGTCGCCGATGGCCACGGTCATTGGCCAGCCGCACAGCTGCGCACGGTCCATGATCGCTTGCATCGCAGCGAAGCGTTCTGCAGAGGCTTTGGGCACAAACTCCATGACACAGACGAAATGGTGTTCACGCAGCGCGGTTTTCAGCAGGCTCATGAGGCCGGGCACCTGGTATGGTCAGGGTGGCATTGTGCGGCAGAAGGGGCAGGAGGTCATGTCCGGATGCGCAGGCTGGTGCTCTGAACAAGACATGGGTCGGCCCCTGCGCCCTCAGGATCATGAGAATTTCTTGGGTTCATCTCAAATTTTATGAGTTTGTCTCAACACCACGATCCACTGGAAAATCCCCTCATCAATTTGAGCATGCTGAGGGGCGACACATGGCACTGGCACACAACCTGGGCTTTCCACACATTGGCGGCGACCGCGAACTGCGGGCCCGCCACTGGCAAGTGCAGAAGGACGCCGGTATCGAACTGCTGCCTGTCGGCGAAACCGGCCAATGTGGCCAGCTGCCGGGTACCGATGACCAGCCGTTTGCCCTCAACTGGGAACCCTTGTTCGAAGAGGTGGAGCATGCCAACGCGCTGGGCCATGCCATCAAGCCTGTCGTGATTGGCCCGTTGACCTACCTGTGGCAGGGCCAGGCCCGCAACGCCGACTTCGACAAGCTGGAACTGCTCGATCGCCTGCTGCCCTTGTATGATCAGGCCCTCAACCGCTTGGCTGCGCTGGGCGTCGAATGGGTCCAGATCGACGAACCGATCCTCGCCCACGACCTGCCACAGGACTGGAAAAACGCCTTCGAGCGCGTCTACAACATCCTGCAGCGTGCACCGTTGAAGAAGTTGATTGCCACGTACGCCGGTGGCCTGGATGGCAACCTTGGCCTGGCCGCCAACCTGCCAGTCGATGGCCTGCACATCGATCTGGTGCAGGCGCCGGCACAGTATCAGGCCATCCTTGACCGCCTGCCGGCCTACAAAGTGCTGTCGCTGGGCCTGGTTGATGGCCGCGATGGCGCGCCTTGCGAGTCGGACAATGCCCTGGGGCTGTTGCAAGACGCCCATGAACGCCTGGGGGCGCGGCTGTGGCTGGCGCCGGCCTGTTCGTTGGCGCATGGCACCGTAGAGGTGGCTGTGCAGAAGTGCCGCGAAGTGGCTGCGCTGGCCGCCTCGCTGGAGCAGTACCGAGTCGCGGCTTGATCATCTGCTGCTTGTGCCGGCCTGTTCGCGGGCTTGCCCGCTCCCACAGGTACAGCGCATGTATTGAAACCTGCGCTACCCTGTGGGAGCGGGCAAGCCCGCGAACAGGCCGGGCCTGCTCAACTCAAACGCCGCTCAACGTTCGATAGCCAGTGCAACACCTTGGCCACCGCCAATGCACAAGGTCGCCAGGCCTTTGTGGGCATCGCGCTTGATCATCTCGTGCAACAAGGTCACCAACACCCGGCAGCCGGACGCACCAATCGGGTGGCCCAAGGCAATCGCCCCACCGTTCACATTGACCCGTGCCGCATCCCACTCCAGCGCCTTGCCCACGGCCAGTGCCTGTGCAGCAAAGGCTTCGTTGGCTTCGATCAGGTCCAGTTCGCTCAGCTGCCAGCCGGCCTTGTCCAGGCAGCGCCGCGTTGCCGCAACCGGGCCGATGCCCATGATCGCCGGGTCTACCCCGGCACTGGCATAAGCGGCGATCTTCGCCAGCACCGGCAGGCCCAGGGCCTCGGCTTTGGTGGCGCTCATCAGCAGCACGGCGGCAGCGCCGTCGTTCAGGCTGGAGGCATTGCCAGCGGTGACGCTACCGTCTTTCTTGAACGCTGCGCGCAGCTTGCCCAGCGACTCGGCAGTGGTGTCCGGGCGCGGCTGCTCATCACGGGCGAACACTTTCGGCTCGCCCTTCTTCTGCGGCAGCACGACAGGGGTGATCTCCGCATCGAAGCGGCCGGCCTCGATGGCAGCGAGTGCCTTGCGTTGCGACTCGGCGGCAAAGGCATCCTGCTGTTCACGGCTGAGGCCGTACTCGTCCACCAGATTTTCGGCAGTGATGCCCATGTGGTAGTCGTTGAAGGCATCCCACAGGCCATCGGTGATCATGCTGTCGATCAGCTGGCCATGGCCCATGCGCTGGCCGGTGCGGGCCGAGGGCATCACATAGGGGGCCAGGCTCATGTTCTCCTGGCCCCCGGCAATCACCACCTCGGCGTCACCGCAGCGGATGGCCTGGGCCGCCAGGTGCAGGGCTTTCAGGCCCGAGCCGCAGACCTTGTTCAGGGTCAGCGCCGGTACGCTGAAGGGCAGGCCGGCCTTGATCGCGGCCTGGCGCGCCGGGTTCTGCCCGGCGCCGGCGGTCAGCACCTGGCCGAGGATGACTTCGTCGACCTGCGCCGGGTCCAGCCCGGTCTGCTCCAGCAGGCGCTTGATCACGGCGGCGCCGAGGTCGACCGCAGGCACGCTGGCCAGGGCACCCTGGAAGCTGCCGATGGCGGTACGGGTTGCGGCGACGATGACCACGTCGTTCATGTTGTTGTTCTCCGTGCGGTGGGCGTAGGGCTTCAAGCATCGGTGCCCTGGGCTCATTTGTTAAGTTTGTTTTTCTTTGAGATTGATGTGAAAAGCAAATGAATGGGCGCGCAGCGGTCCACCCCGGTTTTGCATCGCCCGGATCACCCCGTAATATGTGTCGGATAACCTGCGGGGGTAGTCTCACCCTCTGATCAACAGGAAACGCCCATGTGGCGCTTCCCCAGCATAAACCTGACGAGGTACAGACATTGGCCATCATTCATCCTAAGGTTCGCGGTTTCATCTGCACCACGACTCACCCGAAGGGCTGCGAGCTCAACGTCCGTGACCAGATCGAAGCCACCCGCAAGCTGGGCGTGCGCGAGGATGGTCCGAAGAAGGTCCTGGTCATCGGTGCTTCCAGTGGCTATGGCCTGGCAGCACGCATTACTGCAGCGTTCGGCTTCAAGGCCGACACCCTGGGCGTATTCTTCGAAAAGCCAGGCACCGAAACCAAGGCCGGCACCGCTGGCTGGTACAACGCTGCGGCTTTCGATAAGTTCGCCAAGGCCGAGGGCCTGTACAGCAAGTCGATCAACGGCGACGCCTTCTCCAACGAAGCCCGCGCCAAGGTCATCGAGCTGATCAAGAACGAAATGGGTGGCAAGGTCGACCTGGTCATCTACTCGCTGGCGTCGCCGGTGCGCAAGCTGCCGCAGACCGGTGAAGTGATCCGCTCGGCACTCAAGCCGATCGGCCAGCCGTACAAGTCGACTGCCATCGACACCAACAAGGACACCATCATCGAGGCCAGCATCGAGCCGGCCACCGAGCAGGAAATCGCCGACACCGTTACCGTCATGGGTGGCCAGGACTGGCAACTGTGGATCGACGCCCTGGCGGGCGCCGACGTACTGGCCGAGGGTGCCCGTACCGTGGCCTTCAGCTACATCGGCACCGAGATCACCTGGCCAATCTACTGGCACGGCGCCCTGGGCCAGGCCAAGCAGGACCTGGATGAAACCGCGCTGCGCCTGGACAAGAAGCTGGCCGCTGAAGTGAAGGGCGGCGCCAACGTGGCGGTGTTGAAGTCGGTGGTGACCCAGGCCAGCTCGGCCATTCCGGTGATGCCGCTGTACCTGTCGATGGTCTTCAAGATCATGCAGGAAAAGGGTGTGCACGAGGGTACCCAGGACCAACTGGACCGCATGTTCCGCGACCGCATGTACCGTGCCGATGGCGCCCCGGCCGAAGTGGACGAGAAGGCCCGCCTGCGCCTGGACGACTGGGAACTGCGCGACGACGTGCAGGATGCCTGCAAGGCCATGTGGCCGCAGGTGACCACCGAGAACCTGTTCCAGCTGACCGACTACGCCGGTTACAAGAAGCAGTTCCTCAACCTGTTCGGCTTTGAGCGCGCTGACGTCAACTACGACGAAGACGTAGCCACCGATGTGAAGTTCGACTGCGTCGAGTTGTAATTTCACACCGTGCTGGCCTCATCGCTGGCACGCCAGCTCCCATTTCGACAGCGGTGCCTTCAAGGCCTGTGTCGGGGCTGGCTTGCCGGCGATGGGCTGCAAAGCAGCCCCGGCAATCTCAAGCCTTGCGCGACAGTGGCGGCGCAGCGAACGTCACACCGGCCAGGCCGTGCTTGATCAGCGCCCGGATATTGCCATGGTCACTGCCCTCAGGCGTGGCCAGCACATCCCGGTAGTGCTCGCCGAAAGCCAGCAACGCTTCCTGATCGCTCAGCCCTTCAAGCACTGCCAGGCCCAAGGTTTTGCACGAACCTTCGTTCTGCCCGGCGGCATTCTCGACACCCCCATTGTTGAACGCCTGCGGCTGATAGCTGTAGTGCTCGGCAATGAACGCCAGGGTGTCGGCAAAGGCATGTTGGCCGCTGGCCAGGCTGGCGCGCAGGGTATCTAGATCAGTCACGAGGTTTTCCTTTTTCGAACGCCGCTTGCTGCTCGGCGCTGGCTTCTTTCTGGTATTGGGCTTTCCACTGGGCATAAGGCATGCCGTACACCGCTTCGCGGGCGTCATCCAGGCTCAGGTCGAGCTCACGCTCGTCAGCCGCAGCCTTGTACCACTTGGACAGGCAGTTGCGGCAGAAGCCGGACAGGTTCATCAGGTCGATGTTCTGCACGTCGGTGCGTTTCTGCAAATGGTCGACCAGGCGCCGGAACGCGGCGGCTTCGAGTTCAAGCTGTTGCTGTGGGGTCATGTGGGCTCTCACGTCATGCGATTCTTCAGGTGGCGGCCACCATTGATGACCACCTGGCTGCCGGTGCTGTACTGGCTGGCGAGCAGGTACTTGACCGTCTCGATCAGTGGCCCGGCGCCGGGTTCGAACTCCAGCAGGGCCTTTTTCAAGGTGTGCTGGCGGTAGGCTTCGTCACCCCCTTCCTTGAGGATCAGCAGCCCGGGAAGGATACCGTTCACATGCACCTTGGGCGCATATTTTTCAGCGAACGACAGCACCATGTTCTGCAGCGCAGCCTTGGTGGCGGCATAGCCAATGTGGCTCTTGCTGCCGCGCGAGGAGGTTTCGTCGCAGATGTGAATGATGTCGGCCTTGTCCTGCTTGGCCAGCATTTCGCCCAAGGCCAGGTTGAGGTGGTAGGGCGCCTCTACATGCAGGCGGAACATGGTCTCGAGGTTGTCCAGGCCATCGTCCAGCCACAACGACGCGTTATGGATGATGGCGCGCAGGCCGTCGTAATGCTCGACCAGGTAGTCGATCAGCGCCTGGCGGTCGTCTGCCCGGCACAGGTCTGCCTGGAACTGCACGATGTTCGGGTGGGCCGCCTGTGGCTGTACGGTACGGCTGGCACTGACCACCGTATGGCCGGCCTGTGCCAGTTCAAGGGCCAGGGCCAGCCCGACGCGCTGGCTGGCTCCGGTAACGAGAATTGGGCTGTTCATGTTCGGGGCGGTCAACTTGTCTGTCCTGTGGTTGCCGCCCAGCATACCCGAACTGTTTGCCCGTTGTACGGCCTGGCCTCAGCGGCTGCGCAGGGCGCCCGCGGTGGCCGAAGAGGGCTGTAGCCAACCGGCCAGCAGGCGGGTGGACAACGGGATGAACAGGTACACCATCAGTGGCGTGAGGGCCAGGGTGCTGAGCAGTACCCGTGGTACCAGGTCGAGTGCGGCCAGCCAGTGGCCGAACGCCGTGTTGAACGCCAACGACACCGGGAAGAACGCCAGCCAGATGGCCACGGCCTGTTTCCAGCGCGGCGGTTTCTGCACCGCACTGGCGCCAAACCAGTCGTCAATGCCACTGACGCGCGCCTCTTTGGGGCGCTCGAACAGGCCATTGCCGCGCTGCAACCAGGCCCGCCGTGAGGCCGAATGCTCCCAGGCATGCAGGGTGGGCTCATCGCTGAAGCGGAAAATGATCTGGAACTCGTCGCCATCGTGGGGTGGGGCGAGAATGCCCGAGCCCAGGTAGCCGGGGAAGTCAGTGGCCAGCTGTTCGCCCTCATGCAGCCAGGCCAACAGGTCCTGGTAGCGGCCATGTGCGGCGCGGCGCGACACCATCAGGGTAACGGGTGGGGTAGACATTGTGTATCTCCTGGCAACGGGGCTGGCGGGTAGCCGGCCCCTTGGCTGCGTGGCCCGGGGTGGTGGGCAACGCAGGCAGACATGCAAGAATCGGGCGCGGATTATCGCGCAGTTGTGCTGTGTGGCAACTGTCAGCCGGCAAATGGTCGCAACCTGTGCCCGGCGCTGTCGTAGTAGACTAGGCCCTCTATTCCAGCACACAGGATGCCGTGCAGATGAGCGAACTGGGACGCAAGCCGGGGGGCGATGCGAGCTTCGAGCAGCAAGTGCTGTTTCCGATCCGTGAAGTCTCCCGCCTGACTGGCGTCAATGCGGTGACCCTGCGCGCCTGGGAGCGCCGTTACGGTCTGATCCAGCCCATCCGCACCGACAGCGGCCACCGCCTGTATTCCCAGGGGGACGTCGACGATATCCGCAGTATCCTCGGCTGGCTGGAGCGCGGCGTGGCGGTCAGCAAGGTGGGCAGCATCCTTGCCCGCAGCCAGGCGCTTGCCGGGCAGGCCACGCGCGCAGTGGACAGCTCGCTAGGCTGGCAGCAGCAGGTGCGCTTGGCAGTGCAACGCTTTGACCTGCCAGGGCTGGGCCGCCTTTATGAGGAGGTGTTTGCCGCCAGCACGCTCGATCAGGTTTTCGCTGAGGTTTTCATGCCGGTGTGGCACGACCTGGCCGTGCGCCATGGCGGCTACGGCCAGACCAGCGAGTGGCTGTTTTTTGACCAGTTTTTGCGCGGGCGGGTGTTCACGCGTTTGCAGCTGGCGGCCGCGCCGCGTCGCCACAACGTGCTGCTGGTGCCCTTGCCGGGGCAATGCCATGAGCTTGAACTGCTGGTCACCAGCCTGCTGCTGGGCAGTGACGAGGTTGGCGTGACGCCGTTGGTGTGTGGGCAGCCCCTGCAAGAGCTGGCGCTGGTCTGCGAACGCATGAAACCAGACGCCCTCGTGCTGTTTTCCCACCAGCCGCTCACTGCAGAGGTCAGCCGCTATCTGAAGCGGCTGGCGTCGGTGCTGGGCTGCGCGTTATTGCTGGCGGGAGAGGCAACGGACCAGGCCAGCGGCGGCCTGGCGGGTAGCCCCCTGGTTTGCCTGGGGGCACAGGGCGGGGTGATGCGTCAGCGTCTGCGCCAGTGCCTGGCAGGTCAGCTGGACACCTGAGTGTGCAGTTCGGGGTGGGCGCGGCAATGGGCCTGCAGGATGTAGTCGCGCAGGCGTTCGATTTCTTCCGCTGGGCTTTGGCCAAGGTCGTACGCTGCCAGGTCCGGGCCAATACGCCGGCCCAGCACACCCTGCAGTTCGATCGGCTGGATGTTGCCGGGGGCGAAGCGCAGGTCGAAACGTGCCGGCGCGCTTGGCAGGCCACGCAGCTCCACCAGCACGCCTTTGAAGGAAATTTCCCGTACCCACAGCCCGCCAGGCGCGCCATGGCCGTCGAGCAGGGCGCTGGGCTGCTCCAGCGACAGGCGCCATGGCCGCAGCATGGGGCCGTCCTCGTAGATTTCCGGGGAGCCGACTTGCAGGTGCAAAGCGTGGAATTCGTCTTCCACCAATTGCAGCGGGAAGCTGATTTGCTGGTTGTTGAATTGCGCCTGCAAGGTCACTTGTTCATTGGCCACCAGGCGGGTGAGCAAGCTCTGGATACGGCGGTCGCCATTGACCTGCAGGCTCGACATCGAGTCGGCCAGGTTCAGGTTGGGCGAATGCTGCATGCTCTGAATGAAATCCAGCTCGTCCTGGGTAAGAAGGGCGTCTGCTTGCATGATCGAACTCGGTGGTGGCGATTTCTTCAACGTAGTTGACCGTAACCGGGGGGCTTGGTTCAGGTGCGTTCGTCGGCTTTCAGACGAGCGCGCAGTTCGGCCAGCTCTCGCTCCATTTCCACCTGGCGGGTGACGTCCTTCTGAATGCCGATGAAGTAGGTACGTCGCTCGGCGTCGTTCCTTACCGCCGTGATCGACAGCTCGTTCCAGAAGGCAGTGCCATCCTTGCGGTAGTTGCGCATCACTTCCCGGCACGGGCGGCGTTCGGCCAAGGCTTTGCGAATGCGCGCACGCGCGAGCTGGTCACGGTCGTCAGCCTGCAGGAAGCGGCAATCCTGGTAGAGTATTTCGTCCCGGCTGTAGCCGGTCAGGCGTTCGAACGCGGCGTTGACGTAAATGAGGATGGTGTCGTCGCCTTCCTGTTCGGCAACCACGATCCCGTCATGGGATGCGTCGACCATCGATTGCAGCAGTTTTGCGTTGATCATGTTCAGGCCATGCGGCAGGCAGTAAAAACGGACGCGCTGTAGCAGGCGGCTTTGGCAGAGGCGGCCTTTTGCCAGCGCTGAATGCTAGTATCCTACGTTTTCACTCAGTTTCGGAATCCTCTACCCGATGAAAGTCGCCATTATTTCCGGATCGGTCTATGGCACCGCCGAAGAAGTCGCCCGTCATGCAGAAACGAAGCTCAAGGCCGCCGGCTACCAAGCCTGGCACGCCGCACGGGCCACTTTGCAGGACCTTGAAGGTTTTGCCCCGCAGGCCCTGCTGGCCGTGACATCGACTACCGGTATGGGTGAGCTGCCGGACAACCTGATGCCCTTGTACAGCAGCCTGCGTGACAGCCTGCCAGCGGCCTTCCGTGGCCTGCCGGGTGCAGTGATTGCGCTGGGCGATTCCAGCTATGGCGATACCTACTGCGGGGGTGGCGAACAGCTGCGCGAGCTGTTTGCCGAGCTGGGCGTGCGCGAGGTGCAGCCGATGCTGCAACTGGATGCCAGCGAGACGGTGACCCCGGAAACGGATGCCGAGCCGTGGCTGGCCGAGTTGGCTGATGCCTTGAAAGGCTGACGGTCAGGTTTAGCAATTATGGGCCTGCCGCAGGGAGTGTCCGGGCAGACCTGCCAGCCAGATCCCGATTCATGCCTCGCTGCCGGGTACCGGCCACTCGCGCAGCAGCGCCAACCACGCTTGCGCGGCCCGCGACAAATACGCGCCACGCCGCCAGATGAAGGCAATGTCCCAGCGCAGGTCCCCCGGTGAGCGCAGGGGCATACGCACCACACCAGGGCGTTCCAGGGCTTTTGCCACCACCCGGGGCAGCAGCACCACGCCCTGGCCTGCCGCGACCAACGCTGCCAGGAAATCCGCCTGGCCACTGCGCCCGCCTTCCGTCGGGGTGAAGCCCTGCTGCTGGCAGGCTTTCACCAAACGGTCATTGAGCACGAAACTGCGCTGGTAGAGCAGGAACGGCGTTGCGGCCAATTGCTTCAGGTGCACCCCGCCCAGGCCTGCCAACGCATGCCCCGCCGGTAGCAGGGCATCCAGCGGCTCATTGCAGAATGGCTGGTATTCGAACCCGTCGTCGCTGGGCGTAAGGCTGCCACCGAGCTCCAGCTCGCCACTTCTGACGGCCTGCTCGATGCTACGGCTGCCACCCTCAACTAGCTGGATGGCGATGTTCGGGTGGCGCCGCCGGTATTCGGCGAACAAACCGGCGAACAGCGCATCGCTGCCCAGCATCGGCAAGCCCAGGCGCAGTTCGCCACGCTCCATCTGGCTCAGATCGTCCAATTCGTTGAGCAGCGCCTGGCGTTGGCGCAGCAGGGCCTCGCCGCGCTCAAGCACGATGCGCCCGGCGGCGGTCAGGTGCAGGTGTGATGCCTGGCGTTCCAGCAGCGGCTGGCCCACATCTTGCTCAAGCTGCGCCACTTGCTTGCTGACGGCCGACTGACTGATGTGCAGGGTCTGTGCGGCTTGGGTAAAGCCGCCTCGGTGCACCACTTCGATGAAGCTGCGCAGCTGTTTGAATTCCATGTGCCAATTCCATTATGGAATGGTAGCCAGTCTAACAATTCGCTTCTGGCCTAGGCAGCCAAAACTTAAAATGAGGGCCTGTCGAGGAACACCGCCATGAAACCCGCGTTACTGAAAAAACTGCTGCGCCTGCTTGCCGAGCTGGCGACCCTGTATGCCCTGTTTGCACTCGGTGGCCAGCTGGCCACTTGGCTGGGCTGGCCTATTCCCGGCGGGGTCATGGGCCTGGCGTTGTTGTTGCTGTTGTTCGCCGTGGGGGCACTGAAGCCAGCCATGCTCCAACTCGGCGCCGGTTGGTTGATGGCCGAAATGCTGCTGTTCTTCATTCCTGCACTGATGAGCCTGCTGGACTATGGCGCGCTGATCCGGGACGAGGGCTGGCGCATCCTGCTGGTGATCGCCGTGAGCACGCTGATGGTGATGGTGGTGACGGCCCTGACCGTCGAACTTGTGTGCCGCTGGAGCATGCGCCATGAGCCTTGAACCCATGCCGTTGTTCTGGCTGGCGCTGACGTTGCTGGCTTACCTGGGCAGCCGCTGGCTGTACCGGCGCAGCAAGCGCTACCTGCTGTCGCCGCTGATTCTGGTGCCGGTGTTGCTGCTGGCGGTGGCTGTGCCGCTGCACACCGCCTATGCCGAGTACGCGCGCAATACCCACTGGCTGATGGGCGTGCTCGGCCCGGTGACCGTGGCCTTTGCCGTGCCGATCTGGCAGCAGCGGGCCATGCTTGCCCGGCATTGGCCGGCCTTGCTGGTCGGCATGCTGGCGGGCAGCAGTGCGTCCATCGCCAGTTCCTGGGGGTTGGCGCACCTGCTGGCGCTGGACAATGCGACCAGCCTGTCGCTGGTGCCGCGTTCCATCACCACGCCCTTTGCCATGCCCTTGGCCCATGACCTGGGCGGTGTGCCCGAGCTGACGGCGGTGTTCGTGATGTTCACCGGGGTGCTCGGTGCCATGTTCGGTGGCGTGCTGCTGCGTTGGTTGCCGCTGCGCACGCCGTTGGCCCGGGGGGCATTGTTCGGCGTGGGCGCGCACGGCGCCGGGGTCAGCCGGGCCCAGGAAGTGGGCCGCGAGGAAGGCTCGGTGGCCGGCCTGGTCATGGTCCTGACCGGACTGCTGAACCTGTTCGCAGCACCGCTGCTGGCCATGTTGCTCTGACCGTTCGTGCCACTGACTCGCTCAGTCATCAAGCTGGCTGGCAACGCAAGTTCCACCCCTGGTAGGGCTGGCTAGACTCACCCTCGACATAGAGAGCACATGAAAGTGCCGAGGTGACATGCAATGACCGCAGCCTTGCCCTATCCAGTCCACACCACTTAACCGGGTTACTTCTGATGCCTTTGGCCGAAATTCCATTGTGCGTCTGGCGTACCCGGGGACAGAGCTTCACATTCCGGGGCCAGAGCATCCGCTACTGGACCGCAGGGCAAGGAGAGCCCCTGCTTCTTTTACACGGCTTCCCCACCGCCAGTTGGGACTGGCATTACCTGTGGGGGCCTTTGACGCAACGCTTTCGGGTGATTGCCTGCGACATGCTCGGTTTTGGCGATTCGGCCAAACCGGTGGACCACGCCTACAGCCTGATCGAGCAAGCCGACCTGCAGCAGGCGCTGCTCGCCCACTTGCAGGTGGACCAACCGGTGCACCTGCTGGCTCACGACTATGGCGGCAGCGTCGCTCAGGAGTTGCTGGCGCGGCACCATGAGCAGCGCGCCGAGGTAGCCAGCTGCGTATTTCTCAACAGTGGCCTGTTCGCCGAAAGCTGTCACCTGCTGCTGATCCAGAAGTTGCTGCTGAGCCGCTTCGGCTGGCTGGTGGGTCGCTCCTTCGGGCGTGACGACCTGGTGCGCAACATGACCCAGGTCCATGGCCCCTGCACCCACCCGAGCGAAAGTGCCCTGGACGATTTCTGGAGCCTGATCGCCGCCAACCGCGGTACGCGCGTGCTGCATAAACTGGTGGGCTACCTGCTGGAGCGCCGCCTGCACCGTGAGCGCTGGGTTGCGGCCATGCAGTGCCCAGGTGTGCCCATGCGGCTGATCAACGGCATGGTCGACCCATTGTCCGGCGCGCACATGCTTGAGCGTTACCGGCAACTGGTGCCACAGCCAGACACCGTGCAACTGCAGGGTATAGGCCACTACCCGCACACCGAGGCGCCGGTGCAGGTGCTGCGGCATTACCTGGCCTTTCGTGAGCAACCGCTGAGCTTTTGCCAGGCGAAAGTGGCGTGGTCCTGAGCGGGCCTCATGGCTCGGCGTTATTACCAGGCATTCAGCCTGCGTGAGCTTGATTGTCTGCTTGCCGCCGGCGGCAGACACTCGGCTGACCTGAACCTGCCTGGAGCCCTTGGCATGAGCGAGCCTGTACTTCTGCAAGATCGTGTGGTGATCGTTACCGGCGCCGGTGGCGGCCTGGGCCGTGCCCACGCGCTGCTGTTCGCCGCGCGCGGGGCCAAGGTGGTGGTCAACGACCTCGGCGGTTCCACCCACGGGGAGGGCGCCAGCGCCAGCGCTGCTGATCGGGTGGTGCAGGAGATTCGCGCCGCCGGGGGCAGTGCGGTTGCCAACCATGACTCGGTCAGCCAGGGTGCCCGCATTGTCGAGCAGGCCCTGGACAGCTATGGCCGCGTCGATGTCGTGGTGAACAACGCCGGCATCCTGCGTGACAAGACCTTCCACAAGATGGACGACAGCGACTGGGAGCAGGTTTACCAGGTGCATGTCGAAGGCGCCTACAAAGTTACCCGCGCGGCCTGGCCACACCTGCGTGAGCAGAACTGGGGGCGGGTGATATTCACGGCATCCACCTCTGGTATCTACGGTAATTTTGGCCAGGCCAATTACGGCATGGCCAAGCTGGGCCTGTACGGGCTTACCCGGACCTTGGCCATCGAAGGGCGCAAGCACGGTATCCTGGTCAACGCCATTGCCCCAACCGGCGGTACGCGCATGACGGAAGGGCTGATTCCCCCGCAGGTGTTCGAACGGCTCAAGCCGGAGTTGGTCAGCCCCTTGGTGGTGTACCTGGGCAGCGAACAGTGCCAGGGCAGCGGCGAGCTGTTCGAGGTGGGCGGGGGCTGGATCGGCAAGGTGCGCTGGGAGCGTAGCCTGGGGGTGGGTTTCGACCCGCGCGAAGGCTTTACGCCCGAGCAGGTCGCGCAGCAGTGGGAGCACATTGGTGATTTCGAAGGGGCAGTGCACCCGCAGGACAGCTTGCAGGCGCTGCAGCAGATGATGGCCAACCTGCAGAAATACCCGTTGTAAGGCCATTGTAAGGAGCGGCCTTGCGTCGCGAAAGGGGCGCGAAGCGGCCACAGGATTTCAGCGTTGGCGGCTAAATTGCAGGGGCTGCTTCGCAGCCCGTTCGCGACGCAAGGCCGCTCCTACAGGTGTCGCGTGGCCCTGAGGCTTTGCCGATGTCCGCGGGCGTCATTATTCAGCGCAAAAAAAAAAGCCGCTGCAAGCCGCAGCGGCCAATCGAGACGTTAGATCAAGGAGCTTCAAAATCTACGTCAGTGCACCTCGCAGGCCTGAAAGGCGGGGGGGAGAGCCCTTCATGCCGGCCAGTGAGTAAAGAATAAGCGCTTGATCCCGTAGGAAAAATAGCCGCTTATGACATTCACCTTTACGTTTCGGGCAACAGTTGCGCAACTGTTCAAGCCGCGGGCGAGTAGCCCATTCGCCAGCTGGTTTCCCGCGTTGCCGCCAGCAACCGCTGTGCCGCCGGGCCATGCTCGTCGGCATGGAAGATCGATGTAGGCCCGACCACGGTCATCACCGCCGCAACCTGCCCCAGGGCATTGAATACCGGGGCCGACAATGCATCCACGCCCGGCATCAACAAACCGTGTACATGGTGCAGGCCACGTTCGCGTATGCCGGCCAGTAGCGCTTGATAATCGTCGGCAGAGTGCTGCAGGGCGGCCAGTTCACGGTCACGCAGGTCTACCGTTTCCCGCTCGGGCAGGTAGGCAGCGAACACCAACCCGGTCGATGAGCTGAGCAGCGGCAGCACCGAACCGATCTGCGTCACCACGGTCACCGCCCGCACCGCGGGCTCGATGCTGACCACGGTCGCGCCCTGGTTACCCCACACGGCGATGAAGCAGCTTTCGTTCAGTTCGTCGCGCAGTTGCGACAGGGGCAGTGCAGCAATTTTCAGCACATCGATGCTGCCCAGCGCCGCCAGCCCCACCCGCAATGCCTCACGCCCCAGGCCGTAATGGTTGGTGGCAGCATCCTGTTCGGCAAACCCGCTGGCGATCAATGCCTGCAGGTAGCGGTGCACCTTGCTCGCCGGCATCTGCACATGCTCGGCCAGGCGTGACAACGAGGTGGAAGGGGCCAATTCAGCCAAGGCCTTGAGGATGTCGGTGCCGACCTCCGCAGAGCGGACTTTCTGCTTGCCGTTGTCGGCGGTGGTACTGGCTTTGGCCATGGACAGCTGCTTCCGGATTCTTCAGTCGGGCCTTTATAGCTTGACGCCATGCGCGGGGCAAATTACGTTATTCGTAATCTGATTACGATAAAAACAATGCAGACCCGCTGCCGCCCACCCCAGGGCCTGCAGCCAACTGCCCGCAACGGCTCGGCCAGAGCCCGGAGGCACCGATGAATCGCGATCCATCACCCGACCTTCACTACCTCAGCGGCTTCGGCAACGAGTTTGCCAGCGAAGCGCTGCCCGGTGCCTTGCCGGTCGGGCAGAACTCGCCGCAGCAGGCGCCCTACGGGCTGTACGCCGAACTGCTGTCCGGCACGGCGTTCACCATGGCCCGCAGCGAGCTGCGGCGGACCTGGTTGTACCGTATCCGCCCGTCTGCCTTGCACCCACGTTTCGAGCGCCTGGCGCGCCAACCGCTACAGGGCCCGCTGGGGGGCATCAACCCCAATCGCCTGCGCTGGGGCCCCCAGCCGATTCCCGCCGAACCCACCGACTTCATCGAAGGCTGGCTGCCGATGGTGGCCAACGCCACGGCAGACAAACCGAGCGGCGTGAGCATCTACATCTACCGCGCCAACCGCTCCATGGAACGGGTGTTCTTCAACGCCGATGGCGAACTGTTGCTGGTGCCGGAACAGGGTCGCCTGCGCATTGCCACCGAGCTGGGCGTGCTGCAGGTCGAGCCGCTGGAGATTGCGGTGATCCCGCGTGGCATGAAGTTCCGTGTCGAGTTGCTCGACGGCCAGGCCCGCGGCTACATCGCCGAAAACCACGGCGCCCCCTTGCGCCTCCCGGACCTGGGCCCGATCGGCAGCAATGGCCTGGCCAACCCGCGGGATTTCCTCACCCCGGTGGCGCACTACGAAGAAACCACCGGCCCGCAGCAGCTTGTCCAGAAGTTTCTGGGTGAGCACTGGGCCTGCGAACTTCAGCATTCGCCGCTGGACGTGGTTGCCTGGCATGGCAGCAACGTGCCGTACAAGTACGACCTGCGCCGCTTCAACACGTTGGGTACGGTCAGTTTCGACCACCCGGACCCGTCGATCTTCACCGTGCTGACGTCGCCGACCAGCGTGCATGGCCTGGCCAACATGGACTTCGTGATCTTCCCGCCGCGCTGGATGGTGGCCGAGAACACCTTCCGCCCACCGTGGTTCCACCGCAACCTGATGAACGAGTTCATGGGCCTGATCCAGGGTGCCTACGATGCCAAGGCCGAGGGCTTTCTGCCGGGTGGGGCGTCGTTGCACGGGGTGATGAGCGCCCACGGGCCCGATGCCGAAACCTGCGAAAAAGCCATTGCCGCCGAGTTGGCCCCGCACAAGGTCGACAACACCATGGCGTTCATGTTCGAGACCAGCCAGGTGCTGCGCCCGAGCGTGCAAGCGCTGCAATGCCCGCAATTGCAGGCCGACTACGATAGTTGCTGGGCCACCTTGCCGAGCACCTTCAACCCGAACCGGAGATAACCCATGAACCACACTGCCATTGCCCGTAGCTGGGTCGAGCACGCCAACGGGCACAGCGACTTCCCGCTGCAGAACCTGCCAATGGGCATCTTCAGCCGGCCAGGTGAAGCCAAGCGCTGTGGCGTGGCCATTGGCGACGCAATCCTCGACCTGGAGGCGGTGCTGGCCGCCGGCCTGTTCGACGGCGCAGCCAAGGCTGCCGTCGAGGCGACCCAGGGTGGGGCACTGAACGCATTCTTCGCATTGGGGTGCAGCGCGCGGTTGGCCCTGCGCGAACGCTTGCAGGCATTGCTGGGTGAACACAGCGAACACCAGGCGGCACTGAAGCCGGCCCTGCTCCACGCCGGCGACTGCCAGTTGCACGTACCGGCGCAGATCGGTGACTACACCGACTTCTACGTGGGTATCGAGCACGCCAAGAACGTCGGCAAGCTGTTCCGCCCCGACAACCCGTTGCTGCCCAACTACAAGTACGTGCCGATCGGTTATCACGGCCGTGCCTCGACCATCCGCCCCTCGGGTACCGAGGTGCGCCGGCCAAAGGGGCAGACCTTGCCGGCCGGGCACACCGAGCCCAGCTTTGGCCCCTGTGCGCGCCTGGACTACGAACTGGAACTGGGTATCTGGGTAGGCCAGGGCAACGCCATGGGTGAAGCGATTGCGGTAGGTGATGCTGCCGAACACGTGGCCGGCCTGTGCCTGCTCAACGACTGGTCGGCGCGCGACATCCAGGCCTGGGAATATCAGCCGCTGGGGCCGTTCTTGTCGAAAAGCTTCATTACCAGTATTTCGCCGTGGGTGGTCACCGCCGAGGCGCTGGCGCCGTTCCGCTGCGCCCAGCCGGCCCGGCCGCAAGGCGACCCGCAGCCACTGCCGTACCTGCTGGACGAGCGCGACCAGGCTGCGGGCGCGTTCGATATCGAGCTGGAAGTGCTGTTGCTGACCGCGCGCATGCGTGAGCAGGGCCTTGCCCCGCACCGCCTGACCTTGAGCAACACCCGCAGCATGTACTGGACCGTGGCCCAACTGGTTGCCCACCACAGCGTCAACGGCTGCCAGTTGCAGCCGGGCGACCTGTTCGGCTCGGGCACCCTCTCCGGTGCCACCCCTGGCTCGTACGGCAGCCTGCTGGAAATCACCGAAGGCGGCAAACTGCCGGTGGAGCTGGCCAGTGGCGAGGTGCGCAAGTTCCTCGAAGACGGTGACGAGATCATCCTGCGCGCCCGCTGCCAGCGTGACGGCGTGGCCAGCATCGGCTTCGGCGAATGCCGTGGCACGGTCGTCGCGGCCAACTGAGGGGGCAGGGCATGGAGCTGTACACCTATTACCGTTCCACCTCGTCGTACCGGGTGCGCATCGCGCTGGCACTCAAGGGCCTGGCCTACCAGGCCTTGCCGGTGAACCTGCTGCAAGGTGAACAGCGTGGCGCCGGCTACAGGGCCGTCAACCCGCAGGGCCGCGTGCCAGCCTTGCGCAATGACGGCGGTGAAGTGCTGGTGCAGTCGCCGGCGATCATCGAGTACCTGGAAGAGGTGTACCCACAGCCCGCCCTGCTGCCGGCCAATGCCGAGCGGCGGGCCAAGGTGCGCGGTGTGGCGGCGATCATCGGTTGCGACATTCACCCGCTGCACAATGTCAGCGTGCTGAACCGGCTGCGCCAGGGCGGTCAGGACGAGGGCCAGGTGAACGACTGGATCGCACACTGGATCAGCCAGGGGCTGGCGGCCGTGGAACAGTTGATTGGCGATGAGGGTTTCTGTTTTGGCGATACCCCGGGCCTGGCCGATGTGTACCTGATTCCGCAGTTGTACGCGGCTGAGCGTTTCGCTGTCGACCTTGGCGGTTGCCCGCGCATTCAACGGGTTGCCGCACTGGCAGCCGCGCACCCGGCATTCGCCCAGGCCCACCCGGCCCGGCAGCCGGACACCCCGGCTCAGTGAAGTGAGCGGTTCGTCGCCGGAAGCTTGCCGATGCGCTCGCACAGCTTCAGGCGCTGGACCGGGTCTTCCGTCAGCAGCAGGGCATGCTCCAGGTCGTAGCGTTCGGCTTGGGGGCAGTCCAGGTGTTGGTAAAGCGAGGCGCGGGTCATGTAGTCCGCGACCTGCACCGGCCCTAATCGCATGACCCGTTCGGCGTCGATCAACGCCGCCAGGTGGTTGTCATTGCTGATATGCAGTTGGCGCAGGTTGCGCGACAGGCGCTGCAGCATCTGCTGCGCGCTGGCGGTGCGCAGGTGCTCTGCCGTCAGCGGGAGGTCGGGGCCAAACTGGCGTGCCAGCAGCTCGCGACAGTCGCTGGGGTACAGGCGCCTGCCGCCACAGGGGTCGAGCAGGTGGTCGGCACCCGGCACGCGCAACAGGAAGTGCCCGGGAAAACCCACGCCCTCCAGCGGTATGCACAAACGCCTGGCCAGCTCGAGGGCGAGGATGGCCAGGGCCAGCGGTTGGCCTCGGCGGCGTTGCAGCACCTTGTCCAGCATGGCGGCATGTGGCCGCAACGGCAGGTATTCGTCTTGCACAAACCCCAGTGCATTCAGTTGACGCAGCAGAGGCTGTGCCAGTTCACTCAACGGTAGCATGGGCAGGTGGGCACTGATTTCGCGCTGCAGGTCGTGCACGGTGGCAAGGCTGGCGGCAGGCGCGACGTTAGGGTCGTGCTCGGCGGCAACCCACAATGCGGCTTCCAGCAGGGCGACGGGCTCGCGTTCCAGGCAGGCCAGGCAGGCTTGACGTGGGTTCATGGGGCTTCTCCACACTCGCTTGAGTATTAGCTGCCGTGCGGGGTTTCGTCCAGTGGTCTGCCGGCGGCTGCAAACATGAGGCCGGGCTTATACTGGGTGCAGCACCTGTTGGGGAGCCTGTCGATGTTCGCGCTGATGCAAAGCACCCGTACCCAGTCACTGCACTTGTTCACCGACCCGCCCACGGGCCTGAAAGCGGTGGTGGCGATCCACAGCCAGCAGTTGGGGCCGGCGCTGGGTGGCTGCCGCTACCTGCCGTACGCCGATGACGAAAGCGCCATGGCCGACGCGATTCGCCTGGCCCAGGGCATGAGCTACAAAGCGGCACTGGCGGGCTTGCCCGTTGGGGGCGGCAAGGCGGTGATCTTGCGCAACCCGCATGTGGAAAACCGCGCAGCTTTGTTCGAGGCCTTCGGCCGCTTCGTCGATACCTTGCAAGGGCGTTTCATCATTGCCGTGGACAGTGGCACCTCGACCCTGGACATGGACTGCATCGCCCAGAGCACGCCGCATGTGACCAGTACCACGGCCTCGGGTGATCCCTCACCGCATGCGGCAATGGGGGTATTCGCCGGCATCCGCGCCACGTCCTATGCCCGCTTGGGCAGCTACAACCTCGAAGGCCTGCGGGTAGCGGTGCAAGGGCTGGGTAATGTTGGCTACGCCCTGGCCGAACAACTGCATGCGGCGGGGGCGGAACTGTTGGTGAGTGACCTGGACACAGGGCGGGTACGGCTGGCTGTTGAGCAGCTCGATGCCCACCCGGTGACCCACGATGCGTTGATCAGCACCCCCTGCGACATCTTTGCCCCGTGCGGTGTGGGGCCGGTGCTGAACGGGCAGAGCGTGATGCAACTGCGCTGCGCGGCAGTGGCGGGGGCGGCGAACAACCAGCTGACCACCTTGCAGGTGGCTGACCAGCTGGAGACCCGCGGGATACTGTATGCGCCCGATTATGTGATCAATGCCGGTGGCTTGATTTACGTGGCGCTCACCCACCGTGGCGAAGACCTGGGCACCATCACCTCGCACCTGGCACGCATACCATCGCGGCTGACCGAAGTGTTCGGCCATGCCCAAGCAGAGAAACGCTCGCCGGCGCGGGTGGCGCAGATGTTGGCGGAGCGGTTGTTGTATGGCTGACGGGGTTTGTGTTGCATGCACCGGCCTCATCGCTGGCAAGCGAGCCCACGGGGATCGCATCAGG
>NZ_AEWE02000118.1:10698-34799 GCF_000190455.2 Pseudomonas sp. TJI-51 | reverse complement strand
GGGCGCAAGGCCTGGCAGTTAGCCTCGACCTTGCCGGCCGACAAGCTGTCGCAGGTTCACAACGCCGGCATCAACACGTCGTTGCTGGTCGAGCACGCCTACAACCCAATCCACCGCCGTTACCAATACGACCCGGCGGGTGAACTGGTGCGTACGCTGAACAAGCTGCGTGGCGAGATCAAGTACGAGTACGAAGCCAACGGCCAGTTGCGCAGCCGTGATACCGGCTCGCTGGTGGGCAGCGAAGAGTTTCGTTATGACCCGGCAGCCAACCGGTTGGACTTCAATGCGCGGCAGTTTGCCAAGGTCAAGGACAACCGCATCAAACAGTGGCGGGATCAGGAGTACCGCTACGACCCGTGGGGCAACCTGATCGAGAAGCGCTCGGGGCACAGCAAGCTGCAGCACTTTACCTATGACTGCTAGAACCGGCTGGTTAGGGCTGAGACGGTGGTCAATGGCAAGCTGGAGAGCCGAGGTGAATATCGTTACGACAGCCTTGGGCGGCGGGTGGCCAAGCGGGCTGAGATCAATGATGAAGTCGAACTGAAGCACTTTCTCTGGCAAGGCTTGCGGATGCTGAGGGAGGAAACGCCTGGGCACAGCATCTTGTACCTGTACGAGCCGGGTAGCTATGCGCCGTTGGCGCGGGTTGATCAGGTTGAAGGGGAAGGGCAGAAGGTCTATTACTTCCATACTGACCAGATTGGCACGCCGCTGGAGCTGACCGACTGCGACGGCACGGTCGTTTGGCAGGCGACCTATCGCTCTTGGGGGGCGATAGAACATCTAACTGTTAGTAAGGTTGAGCAGAACCTACGCTTCCAAGGCCAGTACTTTGATCATGAATCAGGACTGCACTACAATACCTTTAGATATTATGATCCGGAAGCTGGGCGTTTTGCTACTCAAGACCCGATTAGATTAGCAGGCGGGCTAAATTTATATTTTTATACGCTCAATCCCATCAATTGGATTGATCCGTGGGGGTGGTCTGGTGTAGACGGTAGCGGTCGTCGCTATCTAGTTCACAATATAGCGTATGGACCAGTATAGAGATGCCGCAAGAAATTCATAGTTTGAACAGGGGGGCACATTTCAAATATGCTAATGAAGAGCTATACAATCGTACGCTACAAGACCCTGAGCTTAAGGCTGCTTTACCCGCTGAAGTAGTGGAGCATATTCAACCCGGACCCAGAGGAGGCTTCAGTGACAGAAGCCCACCAAACCACTCTTGGCACCATAATGCTCAGTCCCCTAAAGATGTTGAGCTTATTCCGAGAGCGCAACACCAAGCGAAGGGACCGGTGCAAGCGAGTTTACATCCTAATCAAAAGGGTGGATTTAAGGCATTACAAAACACATCGTGCTGAGGTGGTTATGAGAGTTTATAGCATACGAGAAGTTCTAGAAAATCTGGATAAAATGCCGGACTCTTGGTTCTATTTGCCAAATAGCAATTGGACCCTGGATACAAAGGGTGCGTTCTCATTAGATAGTCGTGACTTTCCTCCAGATTCGACTGATTATCTCCCGCCGCAGGTGGCTAATGAAGGATGGATCGAGACACTAGACACTCCAATGATACAGGATGTAATTAATTATACGGACCAGCAGCTTCCCTCGGCCACTGTTGAGGATTACTTTGAAGCTTTTAAATACTATTTTGAAAATGACGCTTTTTTAGAATTCTAGATTGCAAGGTTTACTAGGAATTGTTTCTAGGGCAAGAAGTGGCAAAGAGCTTATGTTGAGCGCAAGCCAGACGGTGAAATGCTGCGTATTAGCCACCCGGACGGCACCACGGAAACCTTCACTTACAACGGCCTTGGCCAGGTGCTCAGCCACACCGATGGCAAAGGCCAGACCACCCGCCTGCTGCGCACTTCCCGTGGTTTGCCCAGTAACCGTCAGGACCCGAAAGGAGAGATGGTTCGCTACGGCTATGACAAGGCCTTGCGACTGACGTCGCTGGTCAACGAGAACAACGCGACCTACAGCTTTGCCTACGACGTGTCGGACCGGCTGATTGAAGAGGTGCGGATAGATAACCTGACCCGGCGTTTCAGCTACAACGTCGGTGGCCATCTCACGCGACTGGATGAGATTGGCTACGGCGAAAATGCCGAGCGGCCAGAGCGGCATACGCTGTTCGAGCGTGATGCCATTGGCCGCTTGATCGCCAAGATCAACAGCGATGCAACGCAGACATTCGCTTATGACGATGGCGACCGGTTGCTGAGCATCGAGCGGCAACCAACTGGGACAAGCAAGAAGTTTGGTATCACGGAAGAAAAGCTCAAGTACGCCTATGACCTGCTGGGCCGGCTGACGCAGGAAATCACGCCCGACGGGACGCTGGGCTATGAGTACGACCCGCTCAGCAACCTGACGACCCTGACGTTGCCGGATGGCCGCAAGGGCAACCACCTGCACCAGTTCAACCTGGACGGTCAGGTGATCAGCGACATGGAGCGCGACGACCTCCACCGCGAGGTCTACCGCCCCCTGAGCAAGCTCACCAGCTGCTTCGGTATGACGCCATGAGTCGCAAGGCCTGCCAGCTTGCCGAGACCTTGCCAGCAGACAAGCTATCGCAAGTGCCTAGCACCGGTAGCAGCGCAACTAACCCTCAATTGGCCAAGAACGCACGTGGCTCGTGACGGGCGTCGCGGGTCAGCGCAGCCAGCACCTGCAAGGGGTTCTGGCCCAGCTCGATGGCCAGGCCCAGGCGTATGCTGTCGATCACCCGCTGCAGGCGCACCGGGTCGTTGCGCTGGGCGCGGGTGATCAGGCGCTTGGCAACCACGCCAGCGTCATCGGAAAGGGTCAGCATGATGCTGCCGTCAAGGTTGGCAATGCTCAGGTTTACCCGGTATTCGGGGGCGAAGGCGGCGCTGATCTGCTCGAATGGATTGTTCATGCCTGAAGCCTGCAAAGGTGGACTGCAGAAATTGACCGGCCCGCACCCGGTTCGTTCAAGTAGGGCAATTGGCCATTAGCGCAACTACACTCCTTGCATCGCAGCCGCGACGCATGGCCAATGGCCGGCAAAGGAGTGCCCGTGCTTCCCTCATTCGCTGCCCGCCAGCGTGGCGCAATCGGCCTCATGGCAGTGGTTACCCTGGGCCTGGCGCTGTTGTTCATGCTGCTGGTGATCGACAGCGGCCGGTTGTACCTGGAGCAGCGCAAGCTGCAACGCATTGCCGACATGGCCGCGCTGGAGGCGGCCGGCCAGTATGCCGTTTGCACCGGCAGGGGGCCGCAGGCCACGGTGGTTGCCCGGGCGGCGGCCACCCGCAACGGCCATGCGCCCGGCAACCCGCTGGCGGCCAGCTGCGGCTACTTGCAGACCGGCGCCAACAGCCTGCGCACCTTCACCACGGACAACAACCGCACCGAGGCGATCCGGGTAGATGTGAGCAACACGGTCCCCACCAGCGTCGCGGCGGGGGTGTATAGCCTGGCACAGGGCACAGGGGTGCCGCTGACCACCACCTTGCACGCCCATGCGGTGGCATCGTCGCCTGTTCCACCGCAGGCCATGCTGAGTATCCGAACCACCCTGGCCACCGTCGATTCGCGACAGTCGGCGTTGCTCAATGCCCTGCTTGGTGCCTTGGGCGGTAACGTGCAGCTTGATGTGGCCGGTTGGCAAGGCATTGCCAGCACCCAGCTCAACGTGCTGCGCTACCTGGACCAACTGGCCATCGACCTCAACCTCAAGGCCGGTGACTATCGGCAACTGCTCAGCGCCGATGCTACCGCTACGCAACTGCTGCAGGCGGCGGTGAAAGTACTGCAGCAGAGCGGCGCGGCCGCCAACGTGGTGACCAACCTGGGCAAGCTGGCACTGGGTGCCAGCAACAGCACCTTGCTGCAGCTGGGCGATTTGCTCGACATCCAGAACGGCACCACGCAGGCCGGGCTGGATGCCAGCATCCAGTTGCTGCAACTGGTGCAGGGCGTTATCCAGCTGGCGGTCAGTGAAAGTGCGGCAACGGTGGACTTGCCGGTCAGCGTGCTGGGGCTGGTCAATGGCCGGGTCCGCCTGAAAGTGATCGAGCCGCAGCAGATTTCTGCGGTGGGTGACCCGCGCACCGATGAATTGCGGGTACATACCGCGCAGGTGCGGGCGATGATTTCGCTCGACCTGCCGCTGCTCGACTCGGTGTTCGGCTTGCTCAGTGCGGTACTCGACCTGGTCTGGCCGATCACCAATGTGCTCAACAACCTGCTGAGCCTGAACCTCGCCAGTACCTTGCAATCGGTACTGTGCCTGGTCGGCGTGCCGTGCACTGTCACCGATATCATCCTGGTCCCGGACAAGCTGTCGCTGGATATCGGCCTTGAGGTGGCGGAAGCGACCACGCGCCTCGACCCGCAGGCCCCAGGCACCTTCAGTTGTTCACCCAAGCGCCTTGTCACGCAAGCGCAAAGCTCGGCGGCCAAGGTTGCGGTGGGGCGTTTCGAGTCCAGCAATGCGTTCTTCATGAGCGGCACCACGGTGGTCAAAGCATTGCCATTGGTGGACATCGGTACCAAGCGGTGTACCCGGTTGCTGATACTGCCCGCCATCTGTGACGCCCGCATGCCCTTCACTGGAGGCGGGCTGGGCGTGCGCGTCAACAGCAAGGTTTTGGGCAGCGGGGCCGTCGAGCGCCCACTGGTGTTCCAGGCGCCCGACAGCGTGCCGCCCAACATCGGCCTCAGCCCTGCCTACCAGAGCATGCAAACCGCCAACAGCACGGTCGTCGGCAGCCTGGCCGAGACCTTGCAGGGCATACAGCTGGAAGCCTACAAACCCACCGTGAACAGCGGCCTAGGCGATGTGCTGGTGCTGGTTGGCAACGTGCTCGGCACGGTCAAAGGTATCGTCGAGCCCTTGATCAGGAACCTGCTCAGCCCGTTGCTCGACCCCTTGCTCAACGTGCTGCTCAAGGCCCTTGGCATCGACCTGGTCAACGCCGAGGTCGGCGCCAACCTCACCTGTGCCAACCGCGCTCAGTTGGCCTTGTAGATCGGCAACCACACTTCGAAGCAGGCGCCTTCGTTGCGGTTGTGCACCGCCAGCCTGCCGCCCATGGCATCGACGATGCCGTGGCTCACCGACAAACCGAGCCCGGTGCCGACCCCTGCTGGCTTGGTGGTGAAGAACGGCTCGAAAATGCGCTCGAGCAGGCGCGGGTCGATACCGCCGGCGTTATCTTCCACCAGCAGGCACAACTGCCCGTGCTCGATGCGCTGGCCTACGCGGATGTGTGGGTGGGCAACGCGCCGTTCCAGCAAAGCGTCCCGCGCATTGACCACCAGGTTGATCAGCACCTGCTCGAGCTGGTCCTGATGGCCAAGCACGTGCGGGCACCGCTCGGGCGCCTCGATGGCCAGCGTCACGCCTTTGCCGCACAAACCCTCGGCCAGCAGCCCCTGCGCACCGAGCACCGCCACCCAGGCGGCGAACACCTGCTGTTCCACCTCGGACCGCCGCCCATGGGTGCGCAAATGCTCGACCAGGCGAATGGCGCGCTCCAGCTGGTTGTCGATGCGCTGCAGCTTGCCTGTGAGGTACGGAACATCGGCGGCACCGCTTTCCAGGCGTTTCAGCCCGTTGACCACCGCCAGGCGCATGGTGGTCAATGGCTGGTTGAGTTCATGCACCAGCCCCGTTGCCAGTTCGCCCAAGGTGGCCATCTTGGCTGCCTGCAGCAGTTGCTGCTGGCTATGGCGCACTGCCGTGTTGTCGCGGGCAACTGCCTGGATCTCCACCAGTTGCCCGTGCTCATCGAACAGGCCACGCTCGGCCCACACCCACCAGGCGTTGCGGCGCCCCGGTAATTGCAGGCAGACCTCGGCACTGCTCAACGGCTGCTGCGGGCTCAGCGTGGCGAGGCGCTGCACGAACGCCGTGCGTTGGCTGTCGCTCATCCACTGGCCCAGGTTCATTGCGCCGAGTTGCTGTGGCGGGCACTCCAGCAGCTCGGCCAGCGGCCGATTGCCGAACAGCAATTGCAGCGCAGGCGTGTAGCGGCAGATCAGCGCGGGCGAGTCTTCCACCAGCGCCCGGTAGCGCTCCTCGCTCTGGCGCACGCGTTCGGCAGCCTCGGTGGCCTCGCTGACATCCAGCCACAGGCCCACGACCTCCACCGGTTGCCCCAGGTCGTCACGTAGCAGGCGGGCCTCGTCCAGTATCCAGTGATAGCCGCCGCGCTCATCACGCAAGCGGTAGCGGCTGCGAACCTGGCCGTCGCGCAGTAGCGTGCGCGTACGTTCCAGCCATAGCGTGCGGTCGTCCGGGTGCACCGCCTGGCCGGGCTGCTGAGCCAATTCGCCGTCTTTGGGCCAGCCCAGTAGCGGTGTCAGGCTGGCGCTGAAAAAATCACTGTGCAGCGCCCCGTCGGCGTAGCGCTGGATGTAGATCACCGCTGGCGAGCTGGCGATCAGGTTTTCCAGCCGGGCGCGGGCCGCCCCGGCCTGTAGCTCCTGGGCTTTCAAGGCGCTGATATCGAGCACGAAGCCCTGAACCTGGCGCCCGCGCAGCTGGCCGACCCACTGCAGCCAGCGTGGGCCCGCCAGGTCGTCGGCGGGCAACAGGCGCAGGTTCAGGTTCAAGGCGATGCCGTCGCGCAGTTGCGCCAGCGCCATGCGTGCAGCTTCGCGGTCGGCCGGGTGCAAACGGCCGAACCATTGTTCGCAGGTGGCATCCCGCGGCAGGCCCAGGCGTGATGCCAGGGCTGGGTCGAATGCCAGTGGCCCCTGCAAGGGCCATGACCACCAGCCAGCGCCCAGTTGCTGCTGCAGTTCATCCAGGTGGCAGGCGCGCTGCTGCAGCTGCTGCTGGCGCAGGCGGCTGAGCAGCGGTTCGACCAGCGCGGGCACCAGGGTAGCCTGCGCTTGGGGTGTGGGTGGCCTTGGTGCCCCGGCACACAGTAACCAGGCCTGAACACAATGGCCGTGCTGGTAGGGCAGGGCGACCAGCGGCAGGCCGGCAGCCGACGACTNNNNGGCGGGTGCCCGGCCGCCAGCTGCCGAGCGGCGGCTGGCAACGTATGCAGCCAGGCACGCAGGCGCTCGTCGTCTGCCCAGGGCCAAACGGCATCGCTGCTGGCGTAGCTGTACCAGCCGCTGTCACCTGGCAGCAGCAGGCGCAGGGCCCCCGCCTGCCAGTGCTCGGCCAAGTGTTGCAGTTGAGCGGTTGTGGTCGGCAGCAGGTGCTGTTCGTCGCAGTCACGCATGGCACGGCCAAGCGCCAAGGCCAGGTGGTGCTGCGCCAGGTCATGGGCGTGGTTTTCGCGCTCACCCAGCAGGTCGCCGATATCGAACACCTGCAGCAGCCACCCGTCAGCCTGGCGCAGGAGCCAGCCGCGCGTATGCAGAGCAGTGCCGTGCACGGTCACGAAGTCCAGGTCCAGCGGCTGCCCCCGCCCGTCCGCCCGGGCGGCNNCGGCTGCCCCTGCCAGTCCGCCGGGGCGCCTTCGAGTACCAGCCAGCTATGCCGTTGCAGGTAGTCATGCACCCGCGCGGCGTGGTGCGGGCTTGCCGGCAGCAGCGTGCGCAGCGGCCCGGCCAGGCGCAGCACGTGGCCTTGATCATCCAGCCACAATTGCAACCCGGTGGCTGGAGGGTGCTGTTCTGCCGGCAGCGGGGCCTGGCCGCCGAGCCAGCGTTCGAACAGGCCGTTCACAGTTGCAGGCTCGCTTCGGCACGCAGCCGGTCGGGTAGGCGCGGTACCTCGCCAATCAACGGCAGCACCAGCATGGGCAGCACATGGGTGAGTTTTGCCTTGGGATAATCGATGGCTACCGTCAGCAGCTTGTCGGTGCCCAAGGTAACCTGTGCGTCGCTGGCTGGCTGGAAGTCGAAGGCAGCAGGCAGCCACTGCAACTGCTGGCTGATGACCTGGCGGGCCAGGTTCTGCACATCGTTGGTGTAGCTGGGGCTGTCCGGGTCCAGCGCCACGCACCGGCGCACCGCCTCGGCGCTTGCCTGGTTGAACGATTGCAGCATGAGCATGGGCAGGGAATAGCTGACAAGGCCGTAGAACACGGCGAAGAAGATCATGAACACCGCGGCGAACTCGATGGCTGCCGCACCGTGCTGCCGTTTTGCCGGGCCTGCTTTCATGATTGCGTCTACCCTGACCATGTGTCCTGAACAACAGCATAGAACCGATCGACGAACAGGGATGGCCAATTGCCCATGCACAGCTTTGCATTGCTGGTCTGGCTAGCGTTGTGCGCCGGGCAGGATGCCCGCGAACGGCAGATAGCCAATGTACTGACGCTGGGTGCCGCAACCCTTGCGCTGGCCTGGTTGCTGGCCACAGGGCGCAGTTGGCTCGGTGCCCAGGGCAGTGATGCGGCGCTGGCGTTGTTCATCGTGCTGCTGCTCACGCTGCCGGGCTACGCGCTGGGGCAGTTCGGGGCCGGTGACGTCAAGCTGCTCGGTGCGTTGGCGCTGGCCAGCAGCGTTGCTCACGTGCTGGTCACTTTCATTGCTGCGGGGGTGGTGCTGGTGGCCTGGCAACTGGTTCGCCGAGGTGCGCGACAGCCGCGGCAAAAAAGGCCGTTCGCGCCCTGTCTGCTGGCAGGCTTTGCCGTCTCACTGGCCTGCCTGGGCTGAGCGTTGACGACACGGCAAGCCCCCGCTAATTGTTGCGCTCGGTCATCTTGGTCCAGCGGTAGAAGTCGGGGATCTCGTACTTGTAGGTATCCAGCCAGCGCTGCATGGACTGGTCGCGTTCCCGCGCCGTTTGTACCTGCAGGTGGCGCGAGGCCTGTGCGCCGCTGGACTGCACACGCAGCAGCCGCTCGGTGGCCGTTTCATCCTGAGGGCTCGGGCGCGGGTATTGCTCGGCGTGCAGCGCCGCGCTACCCATGCAGCAGGCCAGCACCATCATGTACCTGATCATGTTCACCTCCCAGTTTCAATTGACCATCGGCTGCGATGCCTGGGCCGAGGCGACCGGGCCTCGGCCACCGGCCTTGATCTGCCCGGCCCGCGCCTTGGCCGCGGCAAACTGCCGGGGCTCAAGCTGCAAGCGGCCGACCAGGTCGGTCGCCTGCTGCCAGTTGTCCTGGAGCAGCGCCAAGGTCACCAGGTTGATCGCAGGCAGGGGGTTGTCGTCTTTCAGCTCGATGGCCGTCAGCAACTCGAAGCGAGCCTGCTCGTAACGCCCCAGGTTCATCAGGACCACGCCCAGGTCATTGCGTACGCGTTCATCGGTAGGCGCCAGGCGTACTGCACGCTGCAGGTTCTGCAAGGCCTGGATGTCGTCGCCACGTGCCGCGGCCAGTTGGCCCAGGCCATGCTCGCCTTCGGCAGCCAGGCAGCCGCCCAGCAGGCTGCGGTACAAGGGTTCGGCCTCGCCAAGGCCAAGCAGCCGGGACACTTTGGCCTTGCGCAGGCGCACCTGGTCGAGGGTGTCCGGCAGTTGCTGCAGGTGCGCAAGGCTGGCATGCGGGCGGCCGTCATTGAGCATTTCGTCCGCCAGGTTCAGGGCCAGTTGCTGGTCGGCGTCCGGCTTGCTGCAACCGGAGGCGGTGAACAACGAGCGCAGGTCTTGCGGCTGTTGCCCGGCGCAGCCGCTCAGCAACACCAGGCATGCGCACAACACGACTGTCTTCATCCCGCTTTCCTCAGGGGCTCAACGCCCGCGCCAATGCAGAGAAGCCTGGCCCGGCAAGCACGATCAGCAGGGCCGGGAACAGGAATACCATCATTACCGCCGACATTTTTGCCGACATCATCGACACCCGTTCTTGCAGGCGGGTCAGGCGGCGGTCATCGAGCAAGGCTTTGAGGGCCAGCAACGACTTCATTGCGCCGCTGCCCTGGGCCAGCAACTGGCGCAGGATCACGCAGGTGTCGGTGAATTCCTCCCCCGCCAGTACCTGTGCGGCCTTGTCCAGCTCCGGGCCCAGCCCCAGCCCCGAATCCACCCGCTGCAATACCTGGCGCAGTTCTTCACTGATGTTCGGAATCAGTGTTCGCCCTTCCTGGCTCAGCAGGCGCAGTGCCTGCTCGACCGCCAGCCCGGTTTCGAACAGAATTCGCAGCATGGGGATCATCAGGCCAACCTCTGCGGCAATGCGCTGTTGGCGCCGGGCGGCAGCCAGGGCCAGCAGGCGCTTGGGCAGCAGGTAGGCGGCGCCCAAGGCACACAATGGCCAGACCACCCAATGGGCGGCGGCAGCGCCTTTGAAGCCTTGCTGCAATAGCAGCGTCAGTACCACCGCCAGCAGTGGCAGGCCCAGTTGCACGGCGGCGAACAGCGCGCGCTGGCGGCTGCGACGCCAGCCTATACGCTCGAGCAGCGCCTGGCTTTCACCGTCGAACTTCTGCAGCCGCTGCCCCCAGGGGCTACTGCCCAGCCAGTGCAGCCAGCCCTCCAGGCGCTCGGCACGGGCCAGGCGCCCCTGTAGCCTTCGCGCCACCAGCACCCGGGCCCGCCATTGGCGAATGGCCTGCTGGGCAAACAGGCCGGCGGCGATCAGCAGGCACAGGGCGCAGATCAGCATGGCCATGTTCACAAGCTCCTCATCATGCGCCACAACACCAGGCAGCCGAGTACCTGCAAGGCGAAGGCCAGCAACAGCATCAGTTGGCCGCTGCTGTCACGCCACATGGCCAGCAGGTAGTGGGGGTTGGCCAGCAGGAAGTAACCGACCATCGCCAGTGGCAACGCCCCGAGAATGATGGCCGTGATGCGCGTTTCGCCGGTCATGGCCTTGAGCTGGCGGGCCCCTTGCTCGCGCTCGCGGATCAGCTTGATGAGGTTCTCCATCAGTTCGCTGGCGTTGCCGCCATGGCGCTGGTTGATGCGCAAGCCCAGGGCGAACAGCCGTAATTCGTCTTGCTGGTGCAACTCGGCCAGTTCGGTCATGGCGTCCTCCAGCGGCACGCCCAGTTGCACATTGCGCCGGACCCTCGCCAGCGTAGTGCGCAGTGGCTCGCGGCTGCTGTCGATAGCGCCCAGTACCGCATCATTGAGCGTGCGCCCGGCCTTGAGGCTGCGCACGCTGTAGTCCAGCAGGCCGGGCAGTTGCTCGACCACGTGCCGCATGTGCCGACGGCTCTGCCAGCTGATGAGCAGGTAGGCAATGGCCGGCAGACCGGTCAGCAGCATCAGCGCAGCGACCCAGCCAAGCGCGACCAGCGCCAACAGCGCCAGCCCCAGCCAGGCCAGCAGCCAGCGCTGGGGGTGCAGCTCGACAGTCGTCAAGCCGGCACGTTGCAGCAGCGGGTCGAGCCAGCTGCGCCGTGCCGTACCATTGCGCACAATGCTGAACGCGCGCCCGAGGCGTTGCAAGATGCGCTCTTCGTGCCGCTTGTACAGGCCGCGGCGCAACAGCAGCAGGGCCAGGCCCAGCAACAGCGGGCACAGCGCCAGCAGCAGCGGGCCGGTCACAGCAGGCCCTCTGCCTTGAGCTTGCTGCCGGCCGGGTGGAGCGCCTCGCGCAGGAAGCTGTCACCGCCCCGGCGGTCCAGGCGGAACAAGGTGTTGGTGACATACACCTCATCGCGCACGCCAACCACCTCCAGCACTTCGCTGACGCAGCGTCGGCCATCGGGCAGGCGGGTCAGCTGGATCACCACGTCCAGCGCTGCACAGACCATTTGCCGCAAGGTCTTTTCGGCAACTTGCCGGCCACTCAGGCCGACCAGTGTCTCCAGGCGCAAGAGTGCGTCCGCTGCGCTGTTGGCGTGAACGGTACTCATCGAGCCATCATGGCCCGTGTTCATCGCGGTCAGCACATCGAGCACTTCGCTGCCGCGGATTTCGCCGAGGATAATGCGGTCCGGGCGCATGCGCAGGGCGTTGCGGATCAGCTCGCTGGCCTTGATCTCGCCGTGCCCTTCGGCATTAGGCGGGCGGGTTTCCAGGCGCACCACGTGGGGGTGGTGCAGTTGCAGTTCGGCAACGTCTTCGATGGTGACCAGGCGCTCGCGAGGGGCGATCATCTGGCTGAGGATGTTCAGCAGGGTGGTCTTGCCGGTGCCGGTGCCGCCGCTGACCAGAATGTTGCAGCGCTTGCCCACGGCGCGTTCGAAAAAGTCGAAGATAGGCTGGTCGATAGCGCGGGTGGCCAGCAGGTCGGCACTCTTGAGCATGTCCTGGCGGAATTTGCGGATCGACAGGCACGGGCCGTCCAGCGCCACGGGCGGAATGATCGCATTGACCCGGCTGCCGTCGGGCATGCGGGCGTCGACCATGGGCGAGGACTCGTCCAGGCGTCGCCCGAGCGGGGCGAGGATGCGTTGCATCACCCGCTCTACATGGTGGGCGTCGATGAACCGCAGGTCGGTCTGCTGCAACAGGCCGGCCCGCTCGACGAACACCCGATGGGGGCCATTGACCAGAATTTCGGTGACGCTGGGGTCACGCAGCAATACTTCCAGCGGGCCGAAGCCGGTCAACTCGTCCACCAGCTCTTCGGCCAGCCGCTCCATTTCATACCGCGACAGCGCCAGGCGCAGGCGCGCAACGTAGTCACCAACCTGCTCCAGCACGAACTGGGTCAGCGCCGGCCGTGCGCCCTCCAGCAGGTTGCGGCCGCTGTCCTCGATGGCATCGATGGCAAAGCGGTGCAGTGCGCGCTTGAGCGCGTAGTGGTCGCCCGCGGCCGGTTGCGGGCCACCAAACGGTTGATCGTTGTTCATTTGCTGCCCCAAAGCCGGCGCAGCCAGGTGACGGCCGGCGGTGCGAGGTTTTCCGAGCGCCGGGCCAGGCGTTCGCCCAGGCTGCGCAAGGCTTGTGTAAGCTGCTCACGGGGGGCCAGTTCGAACAGGCTCAGGCCCTGGTTTTTCACGTTCAGGCGCACTTCAGGGCTATAGGGCAGGGCCCTGAGCAAAGGCAGCGCGTAGCGTTTGGCCAGGGTGTCGGCGTCGGGGGCCACGTTGCTCAGGTAGCGGTCCACCAACAGGCTGGCGTGTTCCAGCTTGATGCCGTGATCACGCCACAGGTCGAGCACCTCCAGGTTGCGCCGGCACTCGAGAATGTTCTGGTCGGTGTAGATGATCAGTTTGTCGCAGTGGCTGACCAACGTGCGCAGGGCCTCGCTGTCGGCATGCCCGGCGAGGTTGACGATGATGTGCTGGAAGTGCTGGCGCAGGGCGCTGAGCAGCATGTACAACTCGGCTGCGCTGGTGTGTTGCAATGGCTCGTCGGTTTCGGCATAGGTCAGCAGGCGCAGGCCTGTGTTGTCGCGGGTGAATGCGCTGTCGATCAGTGTGGTGTCGAGGCGGCGCAGGTGGCGCAGGGCGTCACCGAAGTAGAACGATGCCTCCAGGCCCAGCAGCGCCAGGCTGTCGCCACGCGGCAGGCCCAGATCCAGCAGCAGGGTTTGCTGGCCGCTCTGCTGTACCACACGGGCAAGGTGGGTAGTGAGCAATGCGCCGTCGGCACCGCTTTGCACCCCGAACAGCACCGTCAGCCCGCCCAGGCTGGGGTTGCTGGCCACCGCCGGCATGCGTTTGCCCAGGCGCCGCACCAGCCCGGCCACTTCGCTGGCGCGCGAGCCATAGGCGACGAAGTCGCGGGCGCCAGCGCGCATGGCATGCAGCACCAGCTGGTTATCCAGGCCATCGCCGAGGGCGACGATCGCCAGCATTGGCTTGGCCTCCAGCACGCCCTCGATCAAGGCGCACTGGTTGATCAGTTGCTCGCGGTCCAGGCCGATGAACATCAGGTTGCTGAAGGTGGCATTGACCAGGGCCAGCAGCTCGTCGAGGCTGCCACCGTTGGCGCCGATCACCTGGCCTTGCGGTGCCAAGGCGCCCTGCAGCCAGTGCAGGTCCTCTTCGGTGCGGGTGATGGCGAGGAAGGTCGGGTTCAGGCTCTCGTTCATTGCGACAGCCCGCCCTTGCCATCGAAGTTGCCGTTCTCCAGGAAGAACAGGCGGCCCCAGCTGGGGTCGTAGTTGCGCAGGTGCTCGCCCGGCAAGGGCGGCAGCTTTGCATTGACCGCCAAGGGTTGCACCAGGTGCGGGGTGACAATCATCAGCAGTTCGGTTTCGTCGCGGCGCATGGTCGAATTGCGGAAGAACGCCCCCAGTATCGGCAGGCTGCCCAGGCCGGGTAGCCGGTCTACCGCTGAACGGGTGTTGTTGCTGACCAGGCCGCTGATGATGAAGCTTTCGCCATCGGCCAGGGCGATGCTGGTGTCGGTGCGCCGTACAGTCAGCCCCGGGACCTGAGTACCGGCGATGGTCACCACGTTGCTGTAGTCCAGCTCGCTGACTTCGGGGGCAACCTTGAGGGTGATCCGGCCTTGGCTGATGACCGTCGGGGTCAGTGCCAGGCGCACGCCGAACTCCTTGTACTCGATCGAGACGTTGTCACTGCCGGCACTGGGCACCGGGATCGGAATTTCGCCACCGGCCAGGAAGCTGGCTGTTTGGCCACTGAGCACGGTCAGGCTCGGGCGCGCCAGGGTGTAGGCGAAACCGCTGTTCTCCAAGGCATTGATCATGGCCAGGAAGCGGCTGCTGCCACCGCCCCAGACGATGTTGAAGACGCTATTGTCGAGTGGAATACCGGGGCGCACATCCGCATATGCGATAGGGTTCTCACCTGTCTGAGCGCCAGGCACATAATCAGGGCGCACTACGGTATTTGGCACCGTACCTGGCGAGCCAATCAGGCTATTGTTCGACCCCTTGAAAAACAGCCGTGCCCCTGCCTCCTTGTATTTGCTGCGGCGCACTTCGACAAACCGGATATCGGCTTGCACCTGGCTGGGCAGTTGCGTGTCCTGCGACGGCAGGAAGCTGTCCTGGGCCATATCGGCGCTGGCCCGCCCGCGGACGAACACCATCGCCTTGTGCGGTGACGGCGTGCAGGCTGTCCACATCATCAGGCTGGTATTACCCTGGCCCACCGCGGTAATCACCACACCGCGCTCACCGCTGGCCTGGACATCGGCCACCTTCGGCTCGCCGACCGCAACCCGCTCGATCGCCACCGGCAAGCGCAGTTCCTGCTGCAGGCCCTGGTCGATCTCGATGATCGCAGGCAGTTGGCCGAACGCTTCGCAGCCTTTGGGTGCCGCCTGCGCCTGGGGCAACAGCGCGGCCAGCAGCCCGGTCCAACATGCTTGTCTGAAGAAGGAACTTCGCATCACTGCATCCTTGCCGATTCAGGGGTTGTTGGCGCTTGCTTCAGCCGTGGCACCACGGATGATGTGCATGGCGGGCGCGGCGTGGCTGGGCGCCGGGCTCGCCACACTGGCCACCGGCGCCTGGGCCAGCTGGCTGAAGCGGTAGAGCGCGCGGTTGGCGGCCTCCACCACCTGCGGTATCGCATCGGCCTCGCTCCAGTAGCGCGCCAGGCGCTGTTCATCGGCACTGCGCACCGCCAGGCGCAAGGTGCCGGCCTGGGCGGCCAGCATCAAGCGGCTGGCCATGGCCTCGGGCACGGCCACTGCCACCGTGCGGGTGCCTGCGCCGTTGCCCAGGCCGCTCTGGTCGCGGCGGGCCTTTTGCTCATCGGCGCTCTGCGCCGGGCGGCCATCGTTGGCCAACCCCGTTTGCTCGCCGACGCTCAGCACACGCAGGGCCGGCAGTACCACCTGGGCCGAGGCTTGCGGGTTGTTGGGCTCTTCGCGCAGGAACAGCAGCACGTCAACGTAGTCACCCGGGCGCAGTTGGCCAGCGGCACCGACCACTTCATCCACGCCCAGTGCCACCGCCCGCTCGTGCGCGCGGATCATCCGTGCCAGCGGCCCGCCGGCCTGAAAGCTGGCTTCTTCCAGCCAGGTGCCTGCCGCCAGGGGCCGGGCGCTGCTGCGGCCGATCACCTGGGCGACCTGTTGATAAGCACCGGCTGGGGCGACCTGCAGGCGCTCAACCAGCACATCGTCTTCAGTGAGTGGGGTATTGGCTGGCACGGACTTGCGCAGCACGACCACAGCCGTGCGCGGCACTTCCACTGGCGCGCTGGGCGCTGGCGCTGTGGCCACGCTCGGCGGTGTAACGGTAGGCGCGGGGGCAATGGGGGCGACCGGCGGGCGGCTGAGCACCACGCCCCAGTAGCCTGCCAACAGCGCCGCCAGCAAGAAAAACGCGGCCAGGAATAGGGTCAAGCGGCTGCTCATCTCGGCCTCCCTGCACGCGTTGGATGATGGCGAAAAGTCACTATTTCGCTATAGCAAGTTAGCGCAGCCATCGCCATTTGCCATGAGCCCGGGGAGTTTTTTTCAGGGTGCCGAGCAGGTCGCGTGAAAACAAAGAGTTAGCGAGTGGCGGGTGGTTAACCTAGGCGGGCTAATACTTTCTAATTAACCCTTTAATACATTTGCAGTTCGCACCGGCTTGGCAATTCTTTGATGGCAGATCGGTGTCATTTTGATACCACCGCCGCCGGCATCCATGCCGCAAGGAGCTGAAGCATGAAACTGTTCATTCTGCACTGCATGAATTTCCTGCATCGCAAGGACGGTGCATCCGGTATCGAATACGCCGTCATCGCAACCATGGTTGCAGTGGTGCTGGCGGCTTTCGTCGGGGATATTTCCACGGCCGTGAACACAACATTCACGACCATCAAAAATGCGCTTTGAGGCCTGAAAGGGAGCCAGCGGCATGCAGAACGCTTGCGCGCGTCAGCAGATCCTCCTGGTGGATGACGAGCAGGACGTTCTGCTGGAATTGGCGGAGCTGCTCGAAAACGAAGGCTTCGCCTGCCTGACCGCCACCTCGGTGAAGGCGGCCTTGCACCAGCTGACCTGTCACCCGGACGTAGCCCTGGTGATCACTGATGTGCGCATGCCGGGCGAAAGTGGCATCGGGTTGATCAAGCGCTTGCGCGAGCATACCGCCCGCCTGCATTTGCCGGTGATCGTCATGTCGGCACAGGCCGACCTGGATGACGTCAGCGAATTGCTGCAATTGCAGGTACTGGACTTCTTCCGCAAGCCGATCTACCAGGCCCGTTTGCTGGAAACCCTGGACAACCTGTTCCCCGTATCACGCTTGCGCGTCGTCAATTGAATTGACCTGGGCAGGAACGAAAACGCCCGGCACTCGGCCGGGCGTTTCGGTGGTTGCGATCAGGCGTCGGGGTCACTCAGTTCCAGGGCGCCGCGTTTGCTGCGCAGCTTGCCGTAGAAGTGCTCCAGCGCGTGGTTCAGCTTGGTGGCGGCACCATCCACTGCCTGGTCCAGCGAAGCGGCAGTGTGGGTCACGGAAATCGGTTGGTGGCCTTTGGGGCGAGCCTCCATCTGGCAGCGTTTGTCATGCGGTCCGGGCTTGGCGCCATTTTCGTCGCGCAGGTGCACCTCGATGCGGGTGAGGTCGTCCTCGTAACGTTCAAGTGAGCTTTCCAGTGTACTGCGGACCCACTGGTCGAGCCGGGCGTTGCCTTCGAAATGGTTGCTGCTGTTGACCTGGATTTGCATGATTCAATCCTTATTCAGCTTGCTCGCATGGAGGCGCGGCCAGGTCCTTGAGACCGTTGGAAATTCTGCGCCTCTTGACTCTAAGGTCAGGCAACCGCCGGATGAATTCAAGCCCTTTCGGAAAATAAATTTCTTGTTGCATATCTGCGCGCACCGGCAGCTTGTCGTTGAAGCTTTGCTTATGAGAATTGAAATCATTAGTATTGCAGCCCCGAACACGCCCGGACCTTCGCCATGACGCGCAAAACCGCCGGCCTTCCGCTCAGCTACCGCCTGGCCGTGGCCTCACGCAGCCTGGCTGCGCTGCTGGGCGGCTATTTGCTGGCGTCTGCGGCCAGCGTCTGCATCGCCCTGGTGGCACCGTTGCCCAAGGTAGACGCCACGCTGATCGGCCTGATGCTGTCGTTCGTTTTCTACCTGCTGGCCTTCATCTGGTGCTTCGCCTGCCGCAGTGCCTGGCGCGCGTGGCTGGGCGTGCTGGCGCCAAGCCTGGTACTGGGCGTGATCAGTGGCATTGCCTACTGGGTGAAAACCTCATGAAAGACGGCTTCCGCCAGGCCATGGCCTGGCTGCATACCTGGACCGGCCTGATCTTCGGCTGGCTGTTGTTCGCCATTTTCCTTACCGGCACGCTGTCGTATTTCAAGGAAGAGATCAGCCAGTGGTCGCAGCCCGAAGTGCGCAGCCATGCACTGGACCCGGCCCATAGCCTGGCCCTGGCACAGCGTTACCTGCAGGACAATGCCGGGCATTCGGGCACCTGGTTCATCCGCTTGCCCAACGCCCGCGAAGCGGGCTTGAGCGTGGGCTATCGCGACCCCAACGGCGGGCCGCGCGGCTTTGTCAGCAAGACCCTCGATACCCAGACCGGGCAACCGGTAGAGGCACGCGACAGCCGCGGCGGCGAGTTCTTCTACCGCTTCCACTTCCAGCTGCAGATGCCGTACCCCTATGGCCGCTGGCTGTCGACCTTCTGCGCCTTCATCATGCTGCTGGGGCTGGTCACCGGCATCATTACCCACAAGAAGCTCTTCAAGGAGTTCTTCACCTTCCGCCCCGGCAAGGGCCAGCGCTCGTGGCTGGATGGGCACAACGCGATCGGTGTGCTGGTGCTGCCGTTCCACCTGATGATCAGCTACAGCAGCCTGGTGCTGTTCATGTACATGGTGATGCCGGCGGGGATCATGGCCAGCTATGGCAACGACACCGGCAAGTACTTCAATGACCTGTTCGGGCGCAACGATGCACCCAAGGCGGCCCAGGTGGCTACGCCGCTGGTCGCGCTGCCCAGCCTGTATGCCAAGGTGCAGGCGCTGCAACCCGAGGCACGCATTGGCAACATCCAGGTGCAGAACCCGGGCGACCGCAATGCCCGTGTCACCTTCACCCAATCGGCGGCCGACCATGTGGCCTACCGGCGTAGCGCCAACTGGACGTTCGATGGCGCCAGCGGCACGCTGCTGAGCCAGGGCAAGCCGGAGAGCGGGGCCATGATGACGTCCTTCAGCTTTGCCGGCCTGCACATGGGCAACTTTGCCGGGCCCTGGCTGCGCTGGCTGTATTTCTGCTTTGGCATTGCCGGTACTGCGGTGATAGGCACAGGCCTGGTGATGTGGCTGGGCAAGCGCCAGCTCAAACATGCCCAGCGCGCGCACATGCCCGGCGAGCTGCGCCTGGTCGAGGTGCTCAATATCGCCAGCATGAGCGGCCTGCTGCTGGCAGTGGCGGGCTTCTTCTGGGCCAACCGGCTGATCCCGGCCGCTGCCGCCGGCCGTGCCGATTGGGAGGTGAATGTCTTCTTCATCGTCTGGGGCCTGTCCCTGGCCCACGCCGTACTGCGCAGTGGGCGCCGGGCCTGGGGCGAGCAGCTGGCGCTGGGCGCATTGGCCTTCGCCTTGCTGCCACTGCTCAATGGGCTGACCACCGACCGTGGCCTGAACCATTCGCTGGCGGCAGGTGACTGGGCCATGGCAGGCCTGGACCTGACCGCGCTGGGTACTGGGCTGTTCCTGGCCTGGCTGGCCGGCAAGATGCTGCGCAGCCCCGCGCCGCTGGCCAAACGCGCGCCGCGGCCGGCAAACAAGCCGCGCGCCGAAGCGGCGCAGGCACGCTGATGCTGGGGAACGCATTGCTCGCCTACGCAGGCTTCGTTGCCTTGTGCCTGGCCATGGAAAAACATTTTACCGGCCTGCTCGGGCGCAAGCCGCACCCCGGCCAACTGCGCCTGTTGCGCGTGGCGGGCTGGTCGTTGCTGGTGTTGTCGCTGGCGTTCAGTGTGCACCTGCGTGGCTGGGCCCATGGCCTGGTGGAGTGGGCGGCGGTGATGATGGCGGCGGTCACCGTGTGGGTCTTCGCCCTGCCGTACCAGCCGCGGCTGTTGCTGGGCCTGGCTGCCGGCAGTGTGCTGCTGGGCCCGGTGCTCGCCCTTTTTGCGGTGTGACAGCATGAGCGAGCAGGGCGATACCCTCGGGCCGGATGCCGACAGCGCAGGCGGGCGTGCGCGTTTTGTCCAGGTGTTCCAGGCCCAGCGTGCACGCATGGAGGCACTGGTCAGCCGGCGCGTGGGCTGCCGCGCCACGGCGTCGGACCTGGTCCAGGAGTTGTTCCTGCGCTTCTGGCGTCGCCCCGAGGTGAAAGTCGAGGCGCTGGATACTTACCTGCTGCGCTGTGCCGGCAACCTGGCCATCGACCACCTGCGCAGTGAGGGCAGCCGCGAACGCATTGCCGAAGCCGCGCTGGCGGTGGACGAGGCGAGCATGGCGCATGCGCCGGAGCAGGCCGTGGAAGTGGACCATGACCTGCAGCGTATCGAGGCTGCCTTGCGCGCCTTGCCCGAGCGCACCCGGCAGATCTTCCTGCTCAACCGCATTCACGGCTGCAAGTACGGCGAGATCGCCAAGGCCATGCAGCTGTCCCAGAGCGCGGTGGAAAAGCATATGATGCGCGCCCTGGAAGCGTGCAAGGCGAGTGTTGCCGAGCCCGCGTCCACCCCGCGCCGGCCTGGGAGAGCCTGCCGATGAGTCCTATACCGCCGATCACCGAGGCGCAGGCGCAGGCCGCTTTGCGTTGGCTCAGTCGCATCAGCGAGCAACCTGCAGTGGCCCAGGGGGCCTCGTTCAAGCGCTGGCTGCTGGCCGAGCCCGGGCACCGCGCCGCGTACGAACAGGCCCAGGCGCTGTGGCGCAACAGTGGTGTGGCGGCGTCGCGGCTGGCTGCCGAAGAGCATGCCAGCCTGCAGCCCTACCTGGCCGCCATGGCTCCCCCCGCCGGCCCGGGGCGCCCGGCCCTCCCGGGCCGCCATGGCTCGCTCGGCTGCCAGGCGCGCCGGCCGCGCGCGCCTGGCGGCAATCGGGCTGGCGGCCTGCCTGGTGCTGGCCATTGGGGTCGCCGGGGGCTGGCACCCAGGCTACTGGCTGCAGGACCTGCAGGCCGACTACAGCAGTGCCGGGCAGATTCGCCAGGTTACCCTGCAGGACAACTCGCAGGTGACCCTGGATGCGGGCAGTGCAATTGCGGTCGATTTTGCCCATGGCGAGCGTCGCGTGCGCCTGCTGCATGGCGCGGCGTTCTTCCAGGTCACGCATACCGGCGAGCCCTTCCTGGTCGAAGCCAACGGCGGTGAAGTGCGGGTACTCGGTACCCAGTTTGAGGTGCGTGAGCAGGGGGGCGGCACGCAGGTCACGGTGCGCAGCGGGCGGGTGGCGGTGAGCCCGGCCGCGGGGGCCGCGGCCAGGGAGCTGACGGCCAACCAGCAGGTGAGCTACGGCGCCGGCCGGGCCGGCGCAACCCTGGCGGTGGACAGCGACAACCGCCTGGCCTGGCGCCAGGGCTGGCTGAATTACTACCAGGTGCCGCTGGCGCAGGTGGTCGAGGACCTGGGGCGCTACTACCCGGGGCGGATCGTCTTGCTGAATGAGGAACTCGGGCAGCGTAAGGTCAGTGGCAGCTTCCCCTTGGCCGAGCCGCTGCTGGCACTGGATTCGCTGGGCAAGGTGATGGGCTTTTCACGGCAGACCGTCCTGGGCCGTTTGACGCTGATCCGCTAGCCCCTGTACCGGCCGCCGTTGGCGCCTGCCGTGGAAGCGGATTTGCCCGCGAACCGGCAGCACCGGGAAAATATTTTCAAAAGCGCATGAGGTAACCGACCGTGGCATCCGTGTAATGAGTGGAAGTGCGATTCATTCGTACTCATATTCCTCTCACAGGTCCGCGTCCATGAAGTTCTCCCCGCGTTGCGTCCCCCTCTGGTTCGGCCTTGCCATGCTCCCGACCGTTGCCGTGGCTCCCCAGGCCAGCGCTGCCGAACAACAGCAGGCCTACGCCTTCGCCCAGCCGGCGCAACCGCTGGCCCAGGCCCTCAGCGCCTTCAGCCGTACCACGGGCCAAAGCGTGGTCTACACCGTAGCCTTGCCCGGGGTGCAGGCGCCGGCGCTGACCGGCACCTACAGTGCCGAACAGGCGCTGCAACTGCTGCTGGCAAGCAGCGGGCTGACCTGGCGGCGCCTGGACGCGCGGACTCTCACCCTGGACGCGCTGGATACTACCGGTGCCCTCAACCTGCAGGCCACCACGGTGACCTCGCTACGGGACGACTACAGCTACCAACCCCCAGCCACGGCGTCGATCATGCGTGGCCAGGGCGCCAACCAGGACATTCCCCAGGCGATCAACGTGGTCCCGGCGCAGGTCATCCGTGACCAGGCGCCGCGCAACCTTGACGATGCCCTGGCCAACGTCAGCGGCATTACCCAGGGCAACAACTTCGGCGGCACCTCCGACACGGTGATGAAGCGCGGCTTCGGCGACAACCGCGACGGCTCGATCATGCGCGATGGCATGCCCATCGTGCAGGGCCGCAGCCTCAATGCCAGCACCGAACGGGTCGAAGTGCTGAAGGGGCCGGCCTCGCTGCTGTACGGTATCCAGGACCCGGGCGGGGTCATCAACGTGGTCAGCAAGCGCCCCCAGCTCGAGCAGTACAACGCCCTGAACCTGCGGGGTTCCACCTACGGCAGCGGCAAGAACGGCAGCGGCGGGGGCTTCGACAGCACCGGCGCGCTGGGCGACAGCAACTTTGCCTACCGCATGATCGTCGACCACGAAGACGAAGATTACTGGCGCAACTTCGGGGTGCATCGTGAATCGCTGGTCGCGCCGTCGCTGGCCTGGCTGGGCGAAGACACCCAGGTCGTGCTGGCCTACGAGCACCGCGAGTTTCTCTCGCCGTTCGATCGGGGCACGGCCTTTGGCAGCAATGGCCACCCGCTGGACATTCCCGCCACCCGGCGCCTGGACGAGCCCTTCAACGACATGGAAGGGCGCTCGGACCTGTACCGTCTGGAGGTCGACCACCAGTTGGCCGATGACTGGAAGCTGCACGTTGGCTACAGCTTCAACCGTGAGACCTACGACGCCAGCCAGGTTCGCGTCACGGGGGTGAACCAAGCCAATGGCACCCTGGCCCGCAGTATCGATGGCACCCACGGTGCCATGAGCCGTGACCAGTTCGCAACCCTGAGCCTGACCGGCACCGTGCAATTGGCCGGCATGCAGCATGACTTGCTGCTGGGCGCCGACCATGAAGACCGCAAGGTCTACCGCGCTGACCTGATCCGGCAAGCCGCGCGGTCCCGCTTCAGCTACGTGAACCCGGTGTACGGGCGGGAAGTGGAAGGCACCACCGTGCGTGCCAGCGACAGTGACCAGACCGACAAGCTGCGCACCGACGCGCTGTTCCTGCAGGACGCGCTGCACCTGGACGATCACTGGATCCTGGTGGCCGGTGCACGCTTCCAGCAGTACGACCAGTACGCCGGCCGTGGTCGCCCGTTCACGGCCAACACCGATACCAACGGCCAGACCTGGGTGCCACATGCCGGTATCGTCTACAAGGTCGATGAGCAACTGTCGTTCTATGGCAGCTACAGCGAATCGTTCAAGCCCAACTCCAGCATCGCGCCGCTCACCGGGGGGGTGGTACTGGACTCGTCGGTGGCGCCGGAAGAGGGCAAGTCGTGGGAGCTGGGCGCCAAGCTCGACATGCCAGGCAGCCTGACCGGTACCTTGGCGCTGTTCGACATCACCAAGCGCAACGTGCTGGTGGCCAATTTCGACACGCGCACCGGCGATACGCTTTACAGCAATGCGGGTGAAGTCAATTCACGCGGGGTCGAGCTGGACCTGACCGGCCAGCTCAGCGAGCGTTGGAGCCTGATCGGCAGCTATGCCTTCACCGATGCCAAGGTCACCAAGGACCCCGACCTCAAGGGCAACCGCCTGCAGAACGTGGCCAAGCACAGCGGCTCGCTGTCGGCGGGGTACGACTACGGCAGCCTGTTCGGCGGCGACCGCCTGCGCTTTGGTGCCGGGGCACGGTATGTGGGTGAGCGCAGCGGCAACGCGACCAACACCTTCGACTTGCCGTCCTACACCGTGGCTGACGCATTTGCGACCTACGAGACCAAGCTCGATGAGCACAAGGTGTTGTTGCAGCTGAACGTGAAGAACCTGTTCGACAAGGTGTACTACAGCTCGGCGGTGAACCAGTACTTTGTGGCGATTGGGGATGCGCGGCAGGTGAGCCTGTCCAGTACCTTTGAGTTTTAGGGAGCAGGGGCCGCTTCGCGGCCCATCGCAGGCAAGCCAGCTCCTACAGGTACTGCATGGAGCCCGGGCCTGATGCAATCCCTGTGGGAGATTCTAT
>NZ_AEWE02000118.1:9348-10636 GCF_000190455.2 Pseudomonas sp. TJI-51 | reverse complement strand
GCGCAATCGCGAGCTGCGCTGAACTGGTCAAGTAATTTTGGACACCGGTTAAGGTTCATACCGCTATCTTGAGCTTTTCCTCCATGGCTACCGGCGTTTCATAGCCGTTGTAGCTGTGGAGACGCTTGAGGTTGTAGCGCATCAGATAAGCCTGGATATCTACTCGTGCCTGCGCTTCGGTCTCGTAGCCCCCTGCGGGCATCCACTCTGACTTCAACGCTCCGAAGAACCGCTCCATGGCAGCGTTATCCCAGCATTGGCCTCGATGGCTCATGCTCTGGTTCAAGTTGTACTCATCGAGCGTGGCTCTGAATTTATGGCTGGCGTACTGACAGCCCTGGTCTGAATGAAACATTACACCCGCTGGCCTACCTCGCGACTCAGCTGCCATGCGCAAGGCGTTACAAGCCAAATTGGCATCTGCAATCATCGAGAACGCCCAACCCACTACTCGGCGGGCATAAAGATCAATCACGGCGGCCAGGTACAACCAGCGCCTGCCAACCTGAATGTAAGTCACATCGCCACACCAAACCTCATTGATTGTCGAAACTTTGAAATTACGCTTCAGCTGATTCTCCGCGATCAGTGCTTCCGCGCCCGATGACCGATACCGGTGCGGCCTGCGCTGCTTGCATTTCAGGCCAGCTTCTCGCATCAACGCGCGCACCTTGAATCGCCCGACTTCATGGCCCTCACGCCGCAATTCCTGCACCAGCGTTCGCGAGCCAGAGGCACTTCGTGACGCGTTGAAGTGCTTAACCGCAAGCAGACGCAGAGCATCCCTGGCCGGGTTTTCACGCCCTTGGCGTTTGCGCCACGCGTAGAAGCTGCTGCGCTTGACCCCAAGCACGCGGCAGCAGTCGATAACAGGGTATTGCTCACTCAGCTCGTTGATCAGCGAGAACGATCTTTGGAGTCCCGAAGCAGAAGAGCACTGGCCTTTTTTAGGATTTCGATATCCCGATCTTTTTGCCGAACCAGCGCTTCGAGTTCTTCAATTCGTTGCTGCTCGGGAGTGATCGCTTTGGCTCCAGCTGGAACCTTGCCGGCTCGCTCTTCACGCACCTGCTCAACCCAACGACGCAACGCCGTAGGCCCAAGCCCAAGGGCCGCGCAGACTTCGGGGACTGACTGGCCACCGTCCAGCACCATTTCGGCAGCTTGGACTTTGTATTCTCTTGAGTAAGATTTACGCACTGATTTTGCCTCCAATTGGGCGCCATCATAGCGCCCGATGAAGATGTCCAAAATCATTAGGCCAGTTCACGCTCGCTCCTACGTTTGT